>JAPPPC010000231.1 GCA_028817685.1 Rhodospirillaceae bacterium | reverse complement strand
CCTCGACCCGCAACAGTTCCGCCGGCAGGCGAAATTTCGCCCCGTCGTCGAAATCGATTTCGAGGATTTTCTCATCCTTCTTGTAGCGGATTTCGGTCGGCCAATGCTGTGCCGAGAAATTGTCCGTTGCCATGGGCCCGCGCCTTAAGAAGCGGAACCGTCGTCCAGCGGACGGGCTTCGTCCACGAGCATGATCGGGATGCCGTCGCGGATCGGATAGGCCAGGTTCGCCTGTTTGCTGATCAGTTCGCTGTTCGCCTCGTCATACTCCAGAGGCCCCTTCGTCAGCGGGCAGACGAGTATCTCGAGCAGCTTGGGATCGACACCGGATTTCGCGTCAGCCATGAATCTATCCTCTTGATGCGGCGGCTATTGCCGGACCCCGTCACTGTTATCCAGCGCCGCCATCTCGACGATCGTGGTCAGGAGTTCCGCCCGCGCAACCAGATCGGTCGCTTCCAGCAACGCCTGCTTCTCCGACGGATCGAACGGGCAGAGCATCGCGATCGAGGTGACGAGGTATTCGTCCTTGGCCTTCTCGATCGCTTCCCAGTTCGCTTCCAGCCCCTTCGCCGTGAAATAGGTCCGTACGGCGGCGACGAGCCGTTCGCGGTCGATGGTAACGTCTTCCGGTTTCGTCAGGTCCGCGGCGAAGGGCGACCAATCCACCGCGCAGCGCCGGTAGCCTCGGGTCGTCGGGACCTTTTCGGTGATGCGGAAACGGCAGACGCCCCGGAGCGACAGGATGAAGCGGCCGTCTTCGGTCTCTTCGAAATGCGTGATACGGCCGGCGCATCCCGTCGGATAGACCGCCGGTTCGCCTTCCGACTCTTCAGCCTGTGCCTCTGACGGCTGGACCATGCCGAACATGCGACTTCCGCCCATCGCATCGGCGACCATGTTCAGATATCGGGGTTCGAAAATATTCAGCGGCAGCCGCCCGCGCGGCAGGATCAGGACACCTGTCAGCGGAAAGATCGGCAGGGTCGCCGGAAGGTCTTCGAAATCCGGGTCGAATGCGCTCATGAAAACAAAATAGTCGAAAGGCGTCGCCGGCTGTCGGCGACCAAAGGATCGGCAGACCCCAGCGCGTCGAAAATCTCGATCAGCTGTTTGCGCGCCGCCTCGTCGTTCCAGGCCCGGCTTTTCTGAACGATGGTCAGCAGATGGTCGATCGCCTCTTCCGTCCGGCCGGAAGCGTAATAGGCGAGGGCCAGATCGAAGCGCGACTGGTGGTCGTTTTCGTCGGCCGCAACTTTGCTTTCCAGCTCGGCGGACTGTCCGACCGACTCGCCGGCCTTGTCGGCGAGGTCCAGCGCGGCGATAGCGCTCTTGATCTCCGGGTCTTCCTTCTTGTCGGCGGGCACGTCTTCCAGCACCTGACGGGCCGCATCCGCTTGTCCCGCAGCCATCAAAGCGCGTGCGAGCCCCGCGAGCGCCTTGGTGTTGTCGGGCTCATGGCGCAGGATTTCGCTGTAGATGCCGCCGGCCTGCTGGGCGTCGCCCGCCGCTTCCGCTTCGGCGGCCTGCTCCAGCGCCTGATCGATCGGCGAAGGACCGATGGCGCCACCGGCCGCTTTCACGACCCGTTCGATGAAACTCTTGATCTGACTTTCCGGTTGCGCGCCGACGAACCCGTCGACCGGCTGCCCATTAGAGAAAGCGAACACCGCCGGTATCGACTGGATGCGCATCTGGGCGGCAATTTCCTTGTTCTCGTCGATATTGATCTTGACGAGCTTGACGGCGCCGCCGGCGCCTTTGACCGCCTTTTCGATGATCGGGCCGAGTTGCTTGCAGGGGCCGCACCAGGGCGCCCAGAAATCGACGATGACCGGCGTCTCTCGGCTCGCCTCGATGACGTCCGCCATGAAGGTTGCCGTCGTCGTGTCTTTGACCAGACCTTCCGGTGCGGCCGCATCACCGATTATCGGTTCCATTTTTACCCCTCGGATACACTTTCTCAGCGCCGACGTACGTTACGTCCCGCCCTTTCGCGCGAACGTTGCCATAATCTAGAGACTTAGGCGCGGTTTCACAAAATCAATCAGATTGTACCCATACATGGCGGTTTTACCGCAGACTGGCAAGGGGCGCCCTGTCAGCCGTCATCCGCGCCCAGGGTATCAAAATCGAGGATCACGGGCGCATGGTGTTGCGATTCCAGGAATTGCAGCAACCCGTCCGGCGTAATCGCCGTCGTTCTGTCGTTGCGCAGCGGGTGCGCGTTGACGAGTTCATGGTCGAGGATCGACTGGTCCAACACCATCGTCGCACGGCCCTCGCGATCGTTCTGTACCCCGAACGGCGTCACGGCACCGGGGATGACGCCCAGAACCTCTAAAAGCAGCTCAGCGTTGCCGAACGACAGGTTGCCCTTGGCCTGCAGGGTTTTGCGTAACGCCTTGAGGTCGATCTGGCGATCTTCCAGCGCGGTGACGAGCCAGATGTTCTTCTTCTTGTCGCGCAGGAACAGGTTCTTGATGTGTGCGCCAGGCAAGGTGCCGCGCAGAGCCTGGCTTTCCTCGACCGTGAAAAGTGGCTCGTGCCGGTGCGTTTCATGGTTAACGCCAAGCGTGTCGAGCTGCTCGAACAGCGCTTCTTCGGCCGGCGTGGCGGGATCGGGAGGGTGCGCGGACATGGCCGATGACATACAAGCCCGATAGGGCATCTGCAAGCCTGCGCGGCGCTTGCAAAGACACGAACATTGCGTATGATGCCGCGCCGTCGCTACAGTGGCGGCACCGGATGCGGGCGTAGCTCAGGGGTAGAGCGCAACCTTGCCAAGGTTGAAGTCGTGAGTTCGAATCTCATCGCCCGCTCCAATTTCCTAATATTTCTCAATGTACTGTTGTGGTCCGGCAGTAAGGGCCTTGGCTGATATCCCCTACAGGCTACACTTGGGCTACACCGGGGTGGTATTTCTACTGCAATATTTTCAATAAGTTATAAAATATTATGGTTAGGAACGACTTCTGTATATCTGCCATATGATGACGTTTTCGTCCTTTTTACCATTTTGGTTCTGTTTTTACTCTAGAGGTGGTTCCGGTGGGTGCCCAAACGCCCAGATGTGAACTTCTTCAGCTATAGCATCGAGGGACCCTCACTGTCGTTCTAGCCGCCTCTTTAAGAACGGCGGGAATAATTGCGCCGCCGTGCGCATGCGAAACCGATTTGTTCGCGCAGCCTTGAAATTGATCTCTCTCCTGGTGGGAACAATTGATCTCTCAAGGCGTTGTCGTAAATTGGCGAATGATCATAAGTTGATGGGCGTTTCTGTATACCACCAAAACTTAGCGAATTAGGCGCTGATCGTCGTCACAATATTTTGCATCATGTCGACCGGAATATTAATGCCAGCTGCGTCCAGGATAGGCCATTGCCAGCCAGGGTGCTGGGCTCACGCAGACGCGAGTAACGCTTGTCTGACATCAGCGCCCCTGGGGCACCCTGAGG
>JAPPPC010000483.1 GCA_028817685.1 Rhodospirillaceae bacterium | reverse complement strand
AAGCCGCTGGACTCTTTCGATTATCTCGTCGTACTGTCGCTCTACGACGCCTATCCGTGCCGCTAATTGACTATTTTAGCTGGTTAGCCCTTCGGCCTGCGGCAGCTTCTGGCCGTCCCGCTCCTCGAACGTGATGCGGACTGGCATGCCGATCGCAATCGCGTCATGCGGTGTGTTGACGATGTTCATCATCATCCGGAAGCCGTCATCCAGATCGATCAGCGCCAGCACGTAGGGCGCGTCCTCCTTGAAGGCCGGAGTCGGTGCGCGGTGCGCGATGGTGAAGGTGTGGACGGTGCCGGTCGGGGCGGCGTCCTGCCAGTCCAGGTCGCGGCCCTCGCACTTCACGCAGAGCGCGCGGGGGTAGAACTGTTTGTGGCCGCAAGAATTGCAGGTCTGGACGATCAAGCGGTCCTCGTTGCAGGCGTCCCAGAAAGGCTTGGTGTCGGCGTTCGGCGTGGGTACCGGTTTCATCTCAGGCCCTCCCCAGGATCAAAGAACAGTGCGCGGACAATATGCCGCCATCGCCATGCACGAAGGCGAGCTCGGCGTCCGGCACTTGACGCTGGTCGGCTTCGCCGCGCAGCTGGCGCACCCCTTCGACCACATGGAACATGCCGCCCGCCGCGCCCGAATGACCAAAGCTTAGCAGCCCGCCATGGGTGTTGCAGGGCAGGCGGCCGCCATGGGTCAGCTCGCCCTTCAGCGCCGCCTCGCCAGCTTCGCCCTTCTGGTAAAAACCGATCGATTCCAGCTCGATCAACAGGGTGATGGTGAAGGAGTCGTAGATCTCCGCCACGTCGATATCGTCCGTCGTCACGCCGGCGGCGCCGAAGGCGCGGGCCGACGCGGTCTTGCAGCCGAAATCGATCAGCGAGGGCGCCGCGACGATATGCTCATGCGTGTGGCCCTGGCCAGACCCCAGCACCGAGACGCCGCCCTTGCGCGTATCCGCCGCCGCGTCGGGCGCGCTGACCACCAGCGCCGCGCCGCCGTCGGAGATCAGGCAGCAATCGAGCAGCCGCAGGGGCGAACTGATGACTCGCGCATCCGCCACATCCTCCATCGTGATGGGTTTGGTCATATGCGCGTCCGGATGCATGGCGGCGTGCGCCCGGTGGCTGACCGAGAGCGCCGCCAGATGTTCCAAGGTGGCGCCGGTTTCGTGCAGATAGCGCTGCGCCACCATGGCGTAGGCGGCCGGGATCGAGATTCCGTAGGGCTGTTCGAACTGTGGATGGCCGAACTCGGTCAGCGCCGCGACCGCCTTGTCGCGGGTCATGCCGGTCAACCGGTTGTCGCCGGTGACGCACAGCACGTGCCGGCAGGTGCCGGATTCGACCAGGGCCGCGGCTTGCATGACCATCATGGCGCCGGTCGCGCCGCCGCCATGAAGTCCCGCGTTGAAGTTCGGCTCGGCGCCGACATATTCGCAGAAGGCGGAGCTCAGCATCGGGTAGGTTTCGCTCAGCGCGTAGGCGCAGATGACGCCGTCGATATCGGCCAGCTTCAGCCCCGCATCGTCCAGCGCGGCAAGTGCCGCTTCCGTATGCAGGGACATGCAGGTGCTGCCCGGAACTTCGCCGACCTTGGTGTTGCCGACGCCGGTGATGGCGGCTTTCCGGCTCATGACTGCCGGCCCTCCCGGGCGGCGATTGCAATATCGCCCCGTACTTCGTATGTGATGGCTTCGTTGGTCATGGCGGCGGACTCCGGACACAGGCAGGGGGTTTTGTATAGGCCGTGTCACCACCTGATTGAATAGATTTGTGAGGAATTCAGAGATGTCAGAAGCAAAGATGCTCGAAGGCAAGGTCGCCGTCGTCACCGGTGCGGGACGCGGTATCGGCCGTGGGTTCGCGATGATGATGGCGGCGCATGGCGCGAAGGTCGTGGTGAATGATCTGGGCGGTTCGGTCAGCGGCGAGGGCGAGGATACGGGGCCGGCCTTCGAGGTCGTCAATGAAATCCGCGCCGCCGGCGGCGAAGCCGTGACGAACGGCGATAACGTCGCGGATTGGGACGGCGCGCACGGGATCGTGCAGGAGGCCGTCGACGAATTCGTCAAGATCGACCTCGTCGTCAACAATGCCGGCATCCTGCGCGACAAGATCTTCCACCGCATGACGGAAGACGATTTCGACTCCGTCGTTGCGGTTCATCTGAAGGGCTCCTTCAATGTCAGCCGCGCGGCGGCCGATCATTTCCGGGCGCAGGAATCCGGCGCCTTCGTGCACATGACCTCGACCTCCGGCCTGGTCGGCAATTTCGGGCAGGCGAACTATGCGGCGGCGAAGCTCGGCATCGCCGGCCTGTCGAAATCGATCGCGCTAGACATGGCGCGCTTCAATGTGCGCTCGAACTGCATCACGCCCTTCGCCTGGAGCCGCATGATCGGTTCGATGCCGCAGGACACCGAAGCGCTGCGCGCCCGCGTCGCCAAGATCAAGGAGATGACGCCGGAGAAGATCGCGCCGATGTGCGTCTTCCTGCTGAGCGACGCCGCGAAGGACGTCACGGGTCAGATTTTCGGTGTGCGCAACAACGAGATCTTCCTGATGGGACAATCGCGCCCGCTGCGCTCCGTCCATCGCGGCGAAGGCTGGACGCCGGAAACGGTCGCCGAACACGCGATCCCGGCGATGAAGTCGCACTTCTACCCGCTCGACCGGTCGGAAGATATCTTCAGCTGGGATCCGGTATAGGGGGCGTTTAATACGCTGCCAGCTTCGAGGCGCCGCTGCCGTCCGCCCCTACCTCGGTCTTCCCCCCTCAAGGGGAAAGGTAAGGATGGGGGTGGACGGCGGTGCCGGTTTTCTAGTTCGATGTCCCTAGATCGCGGCCGTGACCATGATCTCGATCGACAGGCCTTCCGCCGCAAGCGGCGCTTCGACGGTCGCGCGGGCCGGCGGATTGGCGGGGTCGATCCAGGCCATCCAGACTTCGTTCATGTCGGCCCAGGTGCCGATATCGGTCAGCCAGATTTGCGCGGACAGCAGCTTCGACTTGTCGGTACCGGCTTCCGCCAGATAGTGGTCGATGCCATCCAGGATCTGCTGGCACTGGCCCTTGACGTCCTGCGACCGGTCGCTGGCCGTGAGGCCGGACAGATAGACGGTGTTGCCGTGCACGACGGCCTTGCTCATCAGCTTGTTGGTATCGATGCGTTTGATGGACATGCTGTCCCTCCCTGTGTGGTGCGATAATCTGCCTAAGAGTACTAAGGTCCCTGGTGGCTGCGGACAAGTAGGTAGAGTGATGATCGAGAAGATTGCGCAAAAAGTGAATGGCGATGCGGCGCTGCTGCGCCGCGGCCGGTTCGTGAGTTTGGATTTCCTGGTCGGCGTCGGCGACACGGACTATGTGGTGGCGGTGCGCGAGGGCCGGATCGAAGCGGTCGAGGAACGGCGGCTGCCGACCCATACGGGCGTGTTCTCGGTGCGCGCCGACGCAGCGGCG
>JAPPPC010000026.1 GCA_028817685.1 Rhodospirillaceae bacterium | reverse complement strand
ACCAGATCCATGAGCTCGCCGATGCGTGCCCGGTGGCCGGCCTTGTCGCGCGCGCATTTGAGAGGGCGGTGCCGGAAAAAGCCCTGACACGCATGACGTTCGACCTGTTGCGGCCCGTCCCGTTGGCGGAACTCCGCATTTCCGTCGAGGTGCATCGCGATGCCCGGTCTGTCGCGACCGCAACGGCACAGGTTTTCGACAAAGAAGACCGGATCTGCGTCACGGCAACGTCGATGCATCTGATCCGAACCGAATTTGCGGAGATGCCGACAGCGCCGGTCTCGCCGCTTCATCGTCGCGACGCGGCGCCGGGCGAGCCACCTCTGCCGCGCGGCGCACATGGGGAGCCGTCCTTCGCGGACTTTATTGAGGTTGCCTATCCTGAAGGCGAAAGCCACGAACCCGGGCCGAAAACGGTGTGGATGAAAACGCCCCCCTTGCTGGCGAATGAAACGCCGTCGCCGGTACAATCGCTTTGCCCGCTAGCCGATTGCGGCAACGGTCTGTCCCGAAATGCGCCGTTTAAGGAGATGGGCTTCCTGAACACCGATCTGACGATCCATATTCACCGTGAACCGCGCTCCGAATGGCTGGCCTCGGAAACCTTGTCCCATTGGCAGGATACGGGTATCGGCCTCGCCCAGGCGGTGATCCGTGACGAGGAGGGACCCGTGGCGGCGGTGCTGCAGACACTGCTGCTGCGGCCACCGCCGAAAGCGTAAGCGTTAGGACCGCGGCATTGCCGCCGTCGAGCCGCCATCGACCGGCATGGTGATCCCGGTGATATAGGCGGAGGCCTGTGCGCTGAGGAACAGGCAGGCTTCGGCGATATCCTCCGGCTGTGCGATGCGGCCCATGGGCGAGGTGCCGCTCAGCCGATAGCCGTGATTGGCGTTGGTCTCCCCCATGAAGGGCTGCGTCATCGGCGTATCGACCGTTGCGGGGGCGATCGCGTTCACCGTGATCCCGGTCGACGCCAGTTCGACCGACATGACGCGGACCAGATGCGACAGCGCAATCTTGGAGGCGGCGTACGCACCACTCGACGCCTTCGGCCGGATGGCGGCGGCGGAGGATAGCGCGGTAATGCTTCTGCGGCGCTCGGGGCCGGCTTGCAGATGCGGCACCGCCGCCCGCGCGGCGATCCAAAATCCACGCATGTTCACATCGAACACGTCGTCGAACTCGGCTTCCGGCATATCCATCAGCGATCCGACCCGCAGGATGCCCGAGGTAAAGATCACGTGGTCGAGACCGCCGAAACTGTCCACGACGGCTTGGATCGCGGCATTCGTTGCCGTGCTATCCCGGACGTCGGAGACGCCCGTCAGCGCATCGCCGGCACCTGAAGCGCGAAGGTCATCTGCGAAGCCATCCAGCCGGTCCGTGTTCACATCCAGCGCTGCAACCTTGGCACCACCTCTAGCGAACGCCAGCGCCGTCGCCCGGCCAATGCCCGATGCAGCGCCCAGTACGACAATCGATCGGCCTTGAAATTCATCGCTGCTCATCTTTTCGTTCCTTTTCACTGAGGTTCATTCGATGCGGATTTGCGCCATCAGGCGGTGGATGATGACCGGTACGGCGATCCAGTAGATGACCAGGAAGATCATCACGCCACGCTCGCTGCGGATACCGATTTTCGGTGCCAGAACTCGAGGAAAATTCGGCTTCCAAAAACAGAAACCGACGATCAACGCGATCGGCAGCGCATAGAGCCAGGTCGCGGACATAAATCAGTCCCAGCCATCCTCGACATCGCGGACCGAGGTTTCCGGGACCAGATCCCGCTGTTGGCGTGCCAGAGTCAGGCGGCCGTTTTCGAGGTAATCGCCTGTCGCGGCCCGATTCGCCGCCTCGGTCCAGGTCTCCGTCCAATCGCCAAGGCTGTAGCCATGCCAGGGCGATTCCGGCCGCAGTTCCGGCAGACCGAGCCGCTCCCACAGTATCTTGGCGTTTTCCATATATTCCTTGCCCGGCAAGGCGAGCGGCGGCATATCGCTTTTCATGGTCGCGTCGATCAGCAGGGTCGAGTCCTCCTCCACCCCATGCTCCCGCTTCGGCCCATGTCCCATGCCCCGGTGCGGCAGGATGACCACATCTTCCGACGGGCTATGCCGGTAGGCCAGTGCCCAAAGGATCGCGTCCGCATTGTCCGGGTCGATGTCGTCATTGACGGCGATCGTGATTTTGCTGCAATCGCCCTTGAAACTCGCCGCCCCGTACAACGCCCGCCATACCTCCGTCTTGGGCGTTCCGCGCGCCATGGTCACGATCGTTACCCGCAGCAGCGAGGTCAGCGGTTCGTGCAGCGAGACTTTCTGAACCGACTGGATCGCCAAGGTATTTCGCAGATGGGACAGGAACAGCGGTTCGTAGGCGACGCGCTTGATGACGCTCGATTCCGACGGTGTCACCTGACTGATATAGGACGGGATGATTGGATTCCGCTTTCGGGTGATCGCGGTGACCTGCATCGGCATGTTGTATTCTTCCAGCGCGATATGGCCGTGCGACTCGCCGAAGGGTCCTTCCGGCTCCAGTATCTCCGGGTCGATGAGCCCCTCGATGACCAGTTCGGCTTCCGCCGGGACCAGCAGATCGACGCTGACACCCTTCGTCACATTGATCGGGCCGCCGGCCAGCCCGCCGGCGACGTCGAATTCATCCATGTCGATGGGCAGTTTTTGCGGCCCCATGAAAGCGACATAGGGCGGGCAGCCCAGCACGATGGCGCATTCCAGTTTCTCGCCGCGGGCCTTGCATTTCTGCCAGTGCACGTAGCCCCCGGCGCCGCCGGTACGCGTTGCCATGCGCACGACCAGCCGGTCCGGCGCCTTCAGCCCGGCGCGGTAGGTGCCCATATTCTGCACGCCCGTCTCGGGATCGCGGCTGATCACATTGGTCGCGCTCAGGGTTGGGGCGCTGTCGAAACCGGGCGTGGAGACCGGGATCGGCAGGGCGTCCAGCCCATTGCCGTCGCCGAGCAAATCGTCGCCCTGCAGCACGACCTCCTGACAGGGTGCGTTTTCGACCAATTTCGGCGGGATGGGATTGCTGAGCGCATCGCTCCATTTCGCGCCCATCGCATCGACCGGCGCGTCCATGCCGGCGCTGTAGATCGCCTGCGATGCGGCCAGCGCACAGACGACGACGGGCATGTCGTAGCGCTGCCCCTTGGCGTTGACGATGTTGTTGAACAGAAACGCCTTGCGCTCCGGCTCCGCGATGCCGCCGCGGAATTGCCAGCGCACGAGCGGATGCATTTCCGAATCCTTGTCGATGGGTTCGTCGATCGTGACCAGCAGCCCTTTTTCTTCCAGCAGTTCGATATGCTCGCGCAAATCGCGGTAATTACGTCCGTCGGTCACGCCGTCCTCCCCGGTATTGTCATTTTGCGCAGTGTAGTACACCGGTTCCGCCCGCGCGATTTCCGGCAATTTTTGATGTAAGACACGGC
>JAPPPC010000653.1 GCA_028817685.1 Rhodospirillaceae bacterium | reverse complement strand
ACTATCCCAACCGGCAGTGCCGCACAGCAGACTAACCGAAAGGAACCGGTATGGACCTCGGCCTCGCAGGTAAGACCGCCCTCGTCACCGGTGCCTCGAAGGGCATCGGTCTCGCCGTCGCGCATGTTCTCGCGGCGGAAGGCTGCTCGCTGCACATCGCGTCGCGCACCGAAGCCGATTTGAATGCGGCGCGCGACGACATCAATGCGAAGTACGGTGCGCAGGTCACGGTCCATGCCGGCAGCCTAGCCGATAGCGCCACGGCAACCGCGCTCGCCGAGGCCTGTAAGGATGTAGATATCCTGGTGAACAATGCCGGCGCCATTCCAGCCGGCGATATCGAGATGATCGACGAGGCGACTTGGCGCGAGGCTTGGGATCTGAAAGTGTTCGGCTACATCAATATCAGCCGCATCATCTATCCCGCCATGTGCAAGCGTGGCAGCGGCGTGATCGTCAACGTACTGGGAAACGCCGCGGTGCGCCCGAGCCCCAACTACATCGCCGGCGCGGCGGGCAATTCCAGCCTGACCGGCTTCACACGGGCGCTGGGACGAGAGAGCTATGACCATGGTGTCCGTGTCGTCGGTATCCATCCGGGACCGATCGAGACCGAGCGGCTGGTTACGCTGCAAAAGGTTCATGCAAAGAAACAGTTCGGCGACGAAAACCGTTGGCGTGAATTAATGACCGGCCCCGGCGGCCGGGTCGGGACCTCGGAAGAATGCGCCAATGTCGTCGCCTTCCTCGCCTCAGACAAGGCGAGCTGGGTCAACGGCGTCGTCTTCTCCGTCGATGGCGGCGGGGCCCTGCGGTGATGCCAAAAGCGCTCACCCAAACGCAGATCGACCATTTTCACGAACAGGGATACCTGTCACCCGTCCCAGCCTTGTCGCCGGACGAAGTCGCCTATTTCCGGGGCCGTCTGGAAGCTTTCGAGACGAAATTTCCCGACGACCGGTTGAAGCTGAAGAGCAAATCGCACCTGCTCTGCCCTTGGGTCGAGGAAATCGCGCGGCATGACGGAATCCTCGACGTCTACGAGGACCTGATCGGCCCGAACATCCTGTGTTACAGCATGGCCTTCCGCATCAAGGAGCCGGACGGCAAGACCCATGCGGGTTGGCATCAGGACGGCGCGCACAATCCGATCCGGCCGATCCTGGTGATCGGCGCACTGGCACTGGCCGATTGCACGCCCGATCATGGCTGCCTCAAGGTCATTCCCGGGTCGCACAAGACCGGCACCTTGGACCATATCGACACCGGCAATCCGGAGAGCATCCTGACCCGAGGCCAGTACATCCCGGAAGGTTTCGACGAGTCCAAAGCTGTGGAAATGCCGCTGAAGGCCGGCGAAATCGGCCTGTTCAACGCACAGGCCATCCACAGTTCAGGCGTCAACACCGCAGAAAACCGGCGCATCGTCCTGCTGGTCGAAATGATGCCCACCCATGTGGAGATTCGGGCGCACCGCGATTCCGGCATGCTGGTGCGCGGCGTCGATACCTATGGCCGCGTCGATATCGATCCGTCACCGCAGGAAGAATTCGGGGAAAATGAATTGGCGGCCTGGCGCAACACGTCACGCAAGACCGGCCAGAACGTCTTCGCGAACAGCCCCCTCAAGCCGAACGGTATTTACAGCGACAAGGAGCTTGGACCGGCATGACGGAACGATCACCGGCACTGCAGCACTTCATCGACTCGCTGCAGCAAGCCGTCTTCGAAGGTGACCTTCCCGACGCCGCCAAACCGGCGGCGACCCGCATCTTCGACGCGCTGGCCGCCGAGGATGGCAGGCAGGAACCGCCGACCGCGAACCGGCTGCCGGTCTGCGATCACCTGCCGGCCGCGTTCGAGAACGCCAAGGCCGGCCCCGACCGCACGGTGCAGCTCGGCGCAGCGTTCGCCGCCGTCGAACCGCAGCTCGCCTGGATTATTAAACCGGTCGGTGACGAGCATTTCCGCGCCAACCACGCCAATGCGGTGGTCGTCGGTGTCGACGGCATCGAGCAGCGCAACGATGTGCGCATCGGCGTCAGCCTGGTCGCCCCCAACACTCACTACCCCGACCACACGCACCCGCCGGAGGAAATCTACGCCGTCCTGTCCGACGGCGCCTGGCGGCAGAACGAAGGCGCCTGGCGCAAGCCGGGATTGGGTGGCACGGTGCACAACGTGCCCAACATCCTGCACGGCATGCGGTCCTACGATACGCCCCTTCTGGCGGTGTGGAGCCTGTGGGTCGGCGGTTAGAGCGTTTCTGGAAACCGGTGCCCGCCCCCCTCGTCTAAAGGCAAGGGTGACACCGAAACCGCTGCGTCGGTCGGTAACGCGCCGTAGAGATGCGGAAAAAGGGCGCCGCCGCGGGACGGCTCCCATTTCAGCGCATCTCCGAGCTTATCCGGGTCGACGGCGACCAGCATCAGATCGGTCTGGCCGGCAAAGTGGCGCCGCGCCGTCTCCTCGACCTGTTCGGCGGTGGAGAAATGAATGAAGCCGTCGGCGAGATCGACCGGACTGCCGGTGAACGCGCCCTGCGCCTCGGCCTCGGCCCATTCGGTTTCGGTGCAGATTTTGTAGATCATGGGCGCGGCTTAGTCCCCGCCCTCTTCCCGCATCTTGGCGAACACTTCCTTCGCGATCAGCATCGCCTCGCGCACGGCCGGGACGCCGATATAGCCGCCGGTGTGCAGCAGCGCCTCGGCCAACTCGTCCTCGGTCCAGCCCTGACGTCGCGCCATTTGGAGGTGGATTTCCAACTCGGGCCATCGACCGGGCGCCGTATCGGTGATGCAGCAGATCAGTGCGCGCGTCTTCATGTCGAGACCCGGGCGCGACCACAGCAGACCGAACACCGCCTCGCGGGTATATTCGCCGAACTTCTCCATGATCGGGTCGTCATAGACTGTCTTCGCCATCTGGTTGGCCATGGCATCGCCCATCAGCTGTTGACGGATTTCCATGCCTTTTTCGTAGGCTTCGCTTCTCGACATATTCACTGCTCCTCAGTTTGTTCAGTGACTCACCCTAGACCTCGATCGCACGCGATCCAAACGGACTCAGATTCCGCTTGATCCAACCGTCCGCGCACACGCACACTCCGCTTTTGCTGTCCGCCTAGATGAGGAACCTGACATGTCGAATACCGCCGAAGCATCGAACAATGCCGAAGCCGCCCTGCTCGATCGGGATATGGCGCATCTGATCCACCCGCTGCACAACAAGGCGGCGCACGCCGGCGGCAAGGTCTGGGTCGGTGGCGAAGGCGAGTTTTTGGTCGACGCCAACGGCGACCGTTATATCGACGGTCTCGCCGGCCTATGGAACAACACGGCGGGCAACGGTCGCCAGGAATTGGCCGATGCCGGTGCGAAACAGCTGGCCGAGATGGGCTACGCCTCGGGATATGCGGGCAGTTCCAACCCGCGCGCCATCGAACTGGCCGAACGCATGGC
>JAPPPC010000532.1 GCA_028817685.1 Rhodospirillaceae bacterium | reverse complement strand
GTCATGCCCTGCCCGGCTATCTGGTCCAGCCGGACCTGTCCGTCGTCGGCCCGTTGGGGCGCAGCGCCAGCGACCTGGAAGCCGGGGTTCTGGCCATGGCCGGCCCGGACGAGCTCGACGGAGTCGGCCTCACCTTGAACCTGCCGCAACCGGCCAAATCGTCGCTCGGCGACTACAAGGTCGCCGTCTGGACGAACGATGCGGTGGCGCCGGTCAGCCAGGAGATCCAGGACCGCGTCACCGCCGTCGCCAAGACCATCGCCGATGCGGGCGGCACGGCCGATTTCGACGCGCGCCCGGAATTCGATCCGGCGGACGCGCATGACACCTATCAGACCCTGCTGTGGTCGGCGATGGCGGCCCGCACCCCGGATAAGGATTTCGCCGAGATGGTCAAGGCCGCGTCCGAGCTGGACCCGAACGACCAAAGCCCGGGCGCGTCCTTGCTGCGTACCCAGACCATCACCCATCACGACCACTACACCGCGCACAACAAGCGGATGCACCTGCGCTGGGCCTGGGACGCCTTCTTCAAGGACTACGACGCCCTGATCGCCCCGATCATGTCGATACCCGCCTTCGAACATAACCACGAGCCCATGGGCAAGCGTACGGTCACCATCGATGGCGCGGAACGGCCCTATTTCGAGCAGGTCTTCTGGGCCGGCCTGGCGGTGTGTTGCTACCTGCCCTCGACGGTCATCCCAACCGGCCCGAACGCGGACGGCCTGCCCATCGGCATCCAGATCATCGGCCGCCAATATGGCGATCTCGAGACCATCGGCCTGGCGAAACTGCTGGAGGAGGCGGGCTACGCCTTTACCCCGCCGGCCGGGTACGAAGACTAAAACCCCGCCAGCGAGATTCGCTGCCTAACGTTCCCTTAAGGACTTGCTGGTGGACTGCACCGGAAGATGTAACCAAAGAAGCTGCGATATCCCATGTCTAACTGCCTAAATGGCTGGATTCCTTGCCTCCTGCCCTCGTCGCGTGATATTTCCTAACGCCATGACACGCACCACTTGTTTGCCCCTCGTCGGAATTCCCACCAGCTATATCAAGGATGACGAACGCGGGATGCACCGCACCGGCGGCAATTACGCCGAAGCGGTCCGTGGCGTATCCGATTGTGCGCCGGTCCTGATTCCCGCCCTGGGCGACGATCATTGCTTCGACAGCCTGATCGAGCGGTTGGACGGACTGTTCTTGACCGGCGGCGCTCCGAACGTCGAACCGCACCATTACGGCGGCAAGCCAAGCCGCAAGGGCACCCTGCACGACCCCAAGCGCGACGCGACCGCAATGCCGCTGATTCGCAAGGCGATCGAAGGCGGCATACCGGTCTTCGCGGTCTGCCTCGGTATCCAGGAATTGAACGTCGCGTTGGGCGGCACCCTGCATCAGCTCGTCCATGAGCTGCCCGGCAAGAACGAACACCGCATGGACCGCACCCTACCGCCGGGCGAACGGCAGAAACCGCGCCATCCCATCTTCATCACGCCGGGTGGAATTTTGCACAAGCTGACGGGCGGCAAATCGGAGGAGATGGTCAATTCCCTGCACGCGCAGGCGATCGACCGCCCGGCCGACTGTCTGATGGTCGAGGCGGTGAGCGACGACGACGTCATCGAAGCGGTCAGCATGCCGGACGCGCCGGGCTACGTGCTCGGCGTGCAGTGGCATCCGGAAGGCCGGGAGACCTTGAAGACGGAACTGTCCGACGCGCTGTTCCGGGCCTTCGGCGACGCGTGCCGCGACTATTGCGCCGCACGCGGCAACACGACGAACAGCATCCGCGCCGCCTGACCCCGGACACCGAAAATCACGGACTCTTGACGTTTTTCACCGTGCATGGCGTGGCGCGGCGCCTATAGTGTCGCCTGCTTCATTGCCACGTAAGGAGACCGTTTTGAGCGCCTTTGCCATACCGATTTGGGATCAGCCGGCCCTGCCCGTCGTGGGCGCCGACGCGGCCTTCCCGGTGCGCCGAATCTACTGCGTCGGACGGAACTACGCCGCGCATGCGCGCGAGATGGGACACGACCCGGACCGGGAGCCGCCCTTCTTCTTCGCCAAACCGGCGGACTCGATCGTGCCGAACGGCGGCGACGTTGCCTATCCCGTCGCCACCAAGAACCTGCATCCTGAGATCGAGCTCGTCGTGGCGCTGGGACAAGGCGGCTGGAACATTCCCGTCGCCGACGCCAACGATTGCATCTATGGCTACGGGGTCGGCCTCGACCTCACCCGCCGTGACATGCAGGGGGTCGCCAAGGACATGGGCCGTCCGTGGGATCTGTCAAAAGGGTTCGACAATGCCGCGCCGATGACCGCGATCCGGCCGGTGTCGGATACCGGGATCCTGGAAACCGGTGCCATCACACTGACCGTCAATGGCGCACCGCGGCAGAAGGGCGATCTCGCCGACATGATCTGGAACGTCCCGGAGACGATCAACTATCTGTCCGGCCTGATCGAGCTGAAACCGGGCGATTTGATCTTCACCGGCACGCCGGAAGGGGTCGCGGCGATCGAGCGCGGCGATGTACTGGTCGGCCACGTTGACGGGCTGGACGATCTGCACGTCACGCTGACCTGACAACCAACATCAATCGAGAGGACAATCACGTGCGCATCGCGACTTGGAACATCAACTCGGTCCGGCTTCGCATCAACCGGGTCGCCGAATTCGCGAAAGCGAACGATCCGGATGTCATCTGCCTGCAGGAAACCAAGGTCATGGACGACCTGTTCCCGCTCGAAGCGGTGCAGGAAATGGGCTATCCGCACGTCGCGATCAGCGGCATGAAAAGCTACAACGGCGTCGCCATCCTCTCGCGCGTGCCGCTGAAGGACGTGCAGCGCCAGGAATGGTGCGGGAAAAGCGATTGCCGGCACATTTCGGCTGTTCTGCCCGGCGGCATCGAGTTGCATAACTTCTATATACCGGCGGGGGGCGACGAACCGGATCGCGAGAAGAACGAGAAGTTCGGCCACAAGCTCGATTTTCTGGACGAGATGACCGAATGGTTCCCGGCCAACCGGACGACGCGCAAGAAGATGGTCCTGGTCGGGGACCTCAATATCGCGCCGCTGGAGACCGATGTCTGGTCGCATAAGCAACTGCTGAAAGTCGTCTCGCACACGCCGATCGAGGTCGAAAAGCTGGGCAACGTCCAAGACTCGCTGAACTGGACGGATGCGGTCCGCCACTTCATCCCCGAAGACGAAAAGGTCTTCAGCTGGTGGAGCTACCGCGCGCGCGACTGGGACACCTCGGACCGCGGTCGCCGGCTCGACCATGTCTGGGTGACGCCGCCGCTGAAGAAAACCCTGAAGGGCGCCACCGTGCTGCGCGACCAACGCGACGGCGAAAAGCCATCCGACCACGTCCCCGTGATGGTCGATTTCGCCCTTTGAGGTGGTGCGGCTTAGCTTCCCCGCTACACGGACATGACACTCGGTGCAAGTT
>JAPPPC010000244.1 GCA_028817685.1 Rhodospirillaceae bacterium | reverse complement strand
CGCCGAGGTTCAATCCGGGGGCGATTTCAAGGCCGACGATCTGGCACTTGTGGACCTGTTCCGGCTTGGCCCGACAGCGCAGCGGGTCATCGACCGGGCCGACTGGCAGTAGGCGGCCTTGAGCGCGACGGGAATAGCATCTGAACCGGGTGCGCTGCGGCGCATCCGGTTCGAACCGTGGTCGGTCGGTACCGTCCTGTTGGGCTGCATTCTCGTCTCACCTGTCGTCGCGATTATTGGGCTCGCCTTTCTGCCCACGGAAAATATTTGGCCCCATCTCTTTTCGACCGTGTTGGGCCGATATGTGTCGAACACGCTGTTGCTGATGCTCGGCGTCGGTGCCGGAGTCATTTTCGGGGGAGTCTGCACGGCCTGGGTGATTACCATGTGCCGCTTCCCGGGGCGGCGCTTCTTCGAATGGGCGCTTCTCATTCCGATGGCGATGCCCGCATACATCCTGGCCTACACCTATACCGACCTTCTGGAGTATGCCGGTCCGATCCAAAAAGCGTTGCGCGATCTGTTCGGCTGGCAGAGTGCCCGCGACTATTGGTTTCCCGATATCCGCACGATCGGCGGCGCCATCATCATGATGTCGCTGGCGCTCTATCCCTATGTCTATTTGCTGTCGCGCGCCGGGTTTCTCAGCCAGTCAGCCTCGGTGCTCGAGGCGAGCCGGCTGCTGGGCCACGGCCCTTGGCGCACGTTTAGAAAGGTCGCCCTGCCGCTGGCCCGGCCGGCGATCGCGGTCGGTGTCGCGCTCGCCTTGATGGAAACCTTGAACGATTTCGGAACGACAGACTATTTCGCCGTCCAGACCTTCACGGTCGGCATCTACAACACCTGGCTCGGGATGAATAGCCTGCCGGGCGCGGCGCAGCTTTCCACCGTGCTGTTGATCTTTGTGCTGGTTCTGGTGGGGATCGAACGGGCCGGTCGCCGTCGGCAGCGCTATCACGAGACCGCTGGGCGGCATAACGCTCTGCCCGGCTATCGTTTGACGGGGATTCGTGCGGCTGCGGCATTCGTGATCTGTGTGACGCCGCTGGTGTTCGGGTTCGTTGTGCCGGCCTGGGTGCTCGGCGGTTATGCAATTACGCACTATGAAGCCACATTGAATGCCGATTTTTTCTCGTTGGTTGGCAACAGTGTGTTGCTGTCCCTGGGCGCTGCCGTGCTCGCCTTGCTGATTGCCCTGTTCCTCAACTACGGCGCACGGCTAAGCGGCACCCGAACCGTTCATACGGCATCCCGCTTTGCCAGCATCGGATACGCCGTCCCCGGCGCGGTCCTGGCCGTCGGCGTTGTGATGCCGATTGCCTGGTTCGACCGCGGCGCCAGCGCACTCTCCGCAACGCTGTTTGGCGGAACGGGTGGGATCGTTCTGAGCGGAACGATTGCGGCGTTGCTCTTTGCCTATGTCGTTCGGTTCATGGCTGTGTCGCACGGCGCGGTCGAAGCTGGCTTAAGCCGTATCACGCCGAGTATGGACGATGCGGCGCGCAATTTGGGGGCGAGCGGCTTCGCGACGCTACGCCGTGTCCATATCCCGATGATCCGGGGCAGCGCCCTGACCGCGGTTCTTCTGGTCTTCGTCGAGACGATGAAGGAACTGCCGATGACCTTGCTGTTGCGGCCGTTCAATTTCAACACCTTGGCGACATTCGCCTATCAATACGCTGGCGACGAACAGATCGAGGAGGCGGCGCTCGCCGCCCTCGCCATCGTGTTTACGGGATTGGGGCCGGTGTTGCTGCTGTCGTTGGCGATCCGGCGTTCGCGGCCGGAGCATAGGGGTAAGTAGGGTTAAGCCGCCCGCAACAGCTGAATCTTCATCAGCAGCACCTGGTAGATGTCCAGGCCGGTGATCTTGGCGATTTCCTGATAGGACAGGCTGGTTTCGCGGACCAGGGCCCAGGCATGTTTGCGGGGTTCCATACGGGCGTTGCTGCGATTGCGGCGCGGCGGTGGCGGCGGTTGCCGTTTCGCCTTGGCGTTGTCGAGACCGCGTTCTTCGGCTTCACGCCGCGCCTGGTCGCGCCGCTGCTTTTCCAGATAGATCTGGTAATCGTTCATGTGAACGAAGGCGGCCAGATCCTGTGCGAATTTGTTGGCGTTCGCCTTCGCTTGCGCCGTCTGCGACGGCGAGACGCCGGTCGCCGCTTCTTCCAATGTCAGACCATGCCGCGATGCCAACCGCTCGGCGGCCGTCAGCGCATTCTCCCGCTCCCCAGGAAACGGGCTTTCCTTGGCCAGTTTGAGCAGGTTGTGAAAGCGGGCCTGCTCGTCCGGTGTCAGTTTCTCACTGATCGGAACTCTCCGACACTGCAAGAGGAATCAAGTGGCTATTATAGCAGCCGGTTCGGAAACTTGCCTATATCTATGGTGGTTATCCGGCGTTAGGCGGCCTGGCCGACGGTCGCCTGTAGCCGTTGCAGGGCGATACGGTTCGCGGCGGTGGCGGTGGAAACGTCCTCGGCCTCGCTCAGGGCAAAGATTTCCAGCAACGTGTCATGGATTTTCGACACCTGGGCGAAGGCCCGCTCCTTGTCGTAGGCCGGACCCTCATGCGCGATATTGATGATCCCGCCCGCATTGATGGCGTAGTCGGGGGCATACAGGATGTTTGCAACGCGCAGCGCGTCCGCGTGCCGGGCTTCCGCCAGCTGGTTGTTGGCCGATCCGGCGACGATTGCGGCCTTTAGACGGGGTATCGTCGCATCGTTGATGACGGCGCCCAGCGCGCAAGGCGCGAACACGTCGGTGTCCAGGTCGTAGACCTTGTCCGGGTCTACAGCGGTGGCGCCTAGTTCCCCGATTGCCCTGTCGATTTGGGCGCGATTGATATCGGCGACGCACAGGATGGCGCCGTCTCGTGCCAGCAATTGGCACAGTTCGTACCCGACATGGCCAAGTCCTTGAACGGCGACCTTCAACCCCTTCAGGTCTTCCCGGCCGAGCCGGCTGCGGCCCGCCGCCTTGATCCCGACATAGACGCCCCAGGCGGTGGCCGGAGAAGGGTCGCCGCTGCCGCCTTCGGCGATGCCGGACACATGCGCGGTTTCGCGGCGCACGATCTCCATATCGGCAGGGCTTGTGCCGACATCTTCGGCGATGACGTAGCGGCCGCCGAGCGACTCGACGAAACGGCCCATGGCGCGCCACAGACCCTCCGATTTGTCGGTTTTCGGGTCACCGAATATGACCGACTTGCCGCCGCCGAAGGGCAGGTTCGCGAGCGCCGATTTATACGACATACCGCGCGACAGCCGCAGCGCATCGGTCAGCCCCTCCAACTCATCGGCGTAGGGCCACATGCGGCACCCGCCGACAGCGGGGCCGCGCGCCGTGTTGTGAATGGCGATGATCGCCTTCAGGCCGTTGGCCGCATCATTATGGAAGACCACATGCTCGTGGGCATCGAACGCGGGATGATCGATGACCGTCATGGGGACCCTCGCTGGTGGTGTGTGT
>JAPPPC010000033.1 GCA_028817685.1 Rhodospirillaceae bacterium | reverse complement strand
ACCTGCAAGACGGCTGTGATACATCACCCGCGGTTCGGTCATGTCCCATGGGCAGGCGCGGTGCATCAGGCACCGGTTGTCCCAGATCACGATATCGCCGGCGGCCCATTTGTGATGGTGCACCCGCGGCGGCTGGCAGGCAAAGTCGACGAGTTCGGAAAGAAACGATTCCGACTCCGCATCCGTCATACCTTGAACGCCAAACGCGTGCCGGCCGATGGTGAGCGATTTCCGGCCAGTCTCGGGATGTGTTTTGACCAGCGGACGCAATGGCGCGCTCGGCTGATCAATCCCATACCCCATATATTCGCTGTCCTCGTCCTTGAGGCCGCACCCCACCTTGTTCTGACTGTGCACCAGCGAGTGTTGTGCCGATAGCGAATCGACCTTGCGGCGCATCGGTTCGTCCAGGGCATCGTAGGCGGCCGCCATGTCGGCCCAGCCCGTCTCACCGCCTGTCTGCGGCACGATCTCCGCCCGGAAGGAGGCGCCCTTGGCCTGCACCTCCATATAGGTGCTGTCCTGATGCCAATCCATGTTGCCTTTCAGGATCTTGATCATGTCGTCGTTCGGCGCGGTCCGGATGGTGCCATCCGCGGTGATATTGCTGAACTCGTAGAGTTCGAGCTTGGGCTCCAACGGCCCGAAACGGCGCGTGAAGGCGATCTGTTGTTCGCTGTCGAGATGCTGGCCCGGGAAGACCAGCAGCGAATAACGCAGCCAGGTGTCGTAAAGCGCCTGAAACGCTCCGTCATCCAAGTCGGTCAGCCTCAGGTCCGTCACCGTCGCACCGAATGACGCGTCGAGTGGTGTCACGTTCATCGTCTCTCTCCTTCGAAAGACCGGATGTCCGGACAATATCAGCAGATTCCACCGCGTAAGCAAAGACGCGTCGGTCAGGCGTCGGCAGGTACCGCTTCTTGTTTTTGCCGGCGCGCCCGCAACACCGCATAGAACACCGGTGTCAGAAACAGCCCGAACAGGGTGACCCCGAGCATTCCGGCGAAGACGGCCGTGCCCAGCGCCTGGCGCATTTCTGCGCCGGCACCCGTGGCGACAACCAGTGGCACCACACCGAGGATGAAGGAAAAGGCCGTCATCATGATCGGCCGCAGCCGCAGGCGGCAGGCCTCGACCACCGCGTCGATCAATCCCTTGCCCTCATCTTCCTGCTGCTTGGCGAATTCGACGATGAGGATCGCATTCTTGGCCGCCAACGCGACCAGGACGACCAGCCCGATTTGCGTCAGAATGTTGTTGTCCATCCCCCGCGTCATCACGCCAAACAGCGCCGACAGCATGCTGAGCGGCACGATCAGGATGATTGCGAGGGGCAGAATCCAGCTCTCATACTGTGCGGCGAGTACCAGGAAGACGAAGACAATCGACAATATGAAGATGTAGATCGCGGCGTCGCCGGTCTGCTTCTCCTGAAATGCCAACTCGGTCCATTCGAAACTGACGCCCTGCGGCAGCAATTTCGCGGCCATTGCCTCCATCGTATTCAGCGCATCGCCGGTCGACACGCCCGGCGCCGCACTGCCTTGGACCGGCACGGAGGTGAACATGTTGTAGCGTTGCACCAGATCGGGTCCGGCAACATCGCGAATCTCGACCAAGGTCCCAAGCGGCACCAGCGCACCCGTTGCGGAGCGCACCTTGAGGCGCGAAATGTCCTCCCGCTCCAGACGGAACTTCTGATCCGCCTGGGCGCGCACCTGGTAGACCCGGCCAAAGGCGTTGAAGTCGTTCACATAAGCCGTTCCGAGATTGACCTGCAGCGCCTCGAAAATCGCCGGGATCGGAACATTCAACATGCGCGCCTTCACCCGGTCGATCTCCAGGAAAAGCTGCGGGCTGGAGGCGCTGAAGGTCGTGAACACGCCGATGACCCCCGGCGTTTGCCGCGCGGCCCCCATCATCTGGTAAGCGGCGCCGAGCACCCGTCCGATATCGTCGCCCCAGCGCTCCTGCAACTGCATCTTGAAACCACCGGAATTGCCGATCCCGCGCACGGGCGGCGGCGGCACGGCGATGATAAAGGCCTCTTGTATCGCCTGGAGCTGCCCGAACATCTGCCCGATGATGCGTTCGGCGCTCAGCCCTGCGGCGCGGCGGGTCTCGTCGTCCTGAAACGTCGTGAAGATCGCCGCCGTGTTAGACGCGTTGGTAAAGGTCGCACCGGAAAATCCAGCGAAGGCGACCGCATCCTTGATGCCCGGCATCTCCCGAATCATTGCTGTCGCGCGTTGGACCACATCATCGGTCCGCGTCAGCGATGCACCATCGGGCAGCTGCACGACCACGATGGCGTATCCTTGATCCAGCGTTGGAATGAAGCCGCGCGGCACCGTGTCGAACATATGCACCGTCCCGCCGATCAGTCCGGCATAGATCAGCAGCATGACGAACTTGCGCCGCACGACCATGCCGATGGTCCGGGCGTAGCCGCCGCTCAACCGATCAAAGCCGCGGTCGAAGCCGTTCGCGAAACCGCGCAGCCAGCGGGTCAGGAAAAAGCGCGGCGCGCTGACGTCGCGCGGGCGCAGGAGCAAACCGGCGAGTGCCGGCGACAAGGTCAGCGAATTGAACGTCGAGATGACGGTCGAGACCGCGATGGTCAAAGCGAATTGCTGGTAGAACTGGCCGCTGATGCCAGGGATGAAGGCAGTCGGCACGAAAACCGCGATCAGCACCAGGGTCGTCGCGACCAACGCGCTGGCGACCTCATCGATCGTACGGTGCGTTGCCTCCCGCGGGCTGAGACCCGCGGCGATATTCCGCTCGACATTTTCGACGACGACGATGGCGTCATCGACGACGATGCCGATCGCCAGGATCAGCCCGAACAGGGTCAAGGTGTTCAGCGAGAAGCCGAACGCCGCCATGACCGCGAACGTCCCTATCAGGGAAACGGGTATCGCCGCGACCGGAATGATGGCGGCGCGCCAGGATTGCAGGAAGATGACGATGACCAGGACGACCAGCGCGCTCGCCTCGAAGAGCGTCTTGTAGACCTCGAAGATCGACTCTTCGATGTATTCCGTCGGGTTGTAGACGATTTGAAAATCGAGACCCGGTGGGAAGTCCCGCTTCACGCGCTCCATCGTTGCAATAATATCGGCCGCCGTCTCCAGGGCGTTCGTGCCCGGACGCTGGAAAATTCCCAAGGCGACCGCCGGCTTGCCGTTCAGATACGAGTTGGTGATGTAATCGCGGGCGCCCAGCTCCACCCGCGCGACATCCTGCAGACGGATCAATCGGCCGGTTTCGGTTGCCTTGACGATGACTTTCTTGAACTGTTTGACGCTCTCGAACCGACCCTGTGTCGTGACGATATATTGGAAGGCATTGTCGCCTTCGTTCGGCGGCGTCCCCAGCGCGCCGCCGGACACCTGGACATTCTGCTCCTGTAGCGCGCTGACGACATCGCCAGCCGTCAGGCCTGAATTCTGCAGTTTCTCCGGATCAAGCCA
>JAPPPC010000068.1:3030-3479 GCA_028817685.1 Rhodospirillaceae bacterium | reverse complement strand
GCGTGTTCCCGCGCAAGGCCGATCGCACCGCCGCGGCGCGCGAGACGGTCGCCTCCGAACTGGGTGCGATTCCAACTCTCGTGACACCCGATCCCGCGGTGCTGCCGTCGCTCTATCCGCTCGATCTCGGGCCGGACGCGGACCAGGGAATCGTCCATCTGCCCGCGACCCGCACCGGGACGGCCTATCCCTGCGTCGTCTCCGCCGTCGATGCGGACGGCAATGAAACCGGTGGCGTGCGTATGCCCGATGTCTCGGTGCCCGTCGCCACGCATACGGGTTTCAATGTGCGCCATCCGGATTCCGGTGGGGCCGGACAAATCCTGGAATATGTCGGGCTGACCGTGCCGTTCGCGACGGATGCCGATGCCCGGCAAGCGAGCGGCGACCCGCGGCCGTCGATCGCCGCTCGCTCTCCGAACCGCGAAGAGGATGTGCAGCGGGTCGAG
>JAPPPC010000068.1:0-3020 GCA_028817685.1 Rhodospirillaceae bacterium | reverse complement strand
CTATCCGAACCGCGAAGATTATTTGCAGCGGATCGAGGCAGCGGCCCAGGCGCTCGTCGAGACGCGCCTGTTACTGGCGGACGATGTGGCGCTGTGCGTGTCGTTGGCGGCCGACCGGTACGACGCGATCATGGATGGCTAGGCATGGCGCAAGCCCATAATCCGGCACAGCTTTGGGCGCCCTTCGGTGCGTTCTCGCAGATGGTTTTGGCGGGCGAAGGACAGACCGTCCATCTCAAGGGACAGGTGTCGCTGGACCCGGACGGTGCCGTGGTCGGTGCCGACGACATGCCCGAACAAGTACGTCAGGTCCTGTCCAACATCGAAACCGCGTTGGGTTCAATCGGCGGGCGGATGGGCGATGTCGTGAGCCTGACGCACTATACGACCGATATTGCCGCTTTCATGGCTTGCGGCGAGATCCGCGGCCGGTTTTTCGCGCCACCCTATCCGGTCACGACGACGGTCGAGGTGTCGGCGCTATACCGTCCGGATCTGTTGATCGAAATCACCGCCGTGGCGGAAATTCCGCAAGACCGCTTTGTGCCGCCGTCCGAAGCTCAGGCGATGCACCGTTAGCATGATGCGGGCTCAGCGCCCCGCATACCGCGCATGCACGGCTTTTACCCGTTGCGTCGAATCAGACAAGGCGCGCAAGGTGGCGTAATAGGCGAGGTTGGCGCGTACGGCGTGCCGGTCCAGATCGATACGCGAAATCTTTGCCGCGTCCTTGCGGCGGCCGGCGAGGCCGAAAGCCAGTGCCAGGTTCTGCCGGTGGTGCGGCGTGGCGTGCGGGCTGTCGACCAGCTTGCGCAGCACCTCGATCGACTCGTCATGCTTGCCGGAGAAGGAGAGGCTGAGCCCCAGATTGGTCAGCAAGTTCAAATCGTCGGCCTTGAATGACAGGCCGGTGCGATAATACTCCTGCGCTTCGCTGTGCTTGCCCAGCAGGTCGTTGGCGACACCGAGACCGTTATAGACACGGGCATCTTCGGGCGCGAAGGCGACCGCCTGATCGTAATGGCCAAGCGCCATTTCCGGCTGGTCGATGGCGACCAGCGCATTACCCAGGCCACGCAGCGCTTCCACGTTGCCGGTGTCGATGATCAGCGACTTGCGGAACGCGTCGGCAGCCGGTTTCGGCGTGCCCGCAGCGAGCAAGACCTGCCCCAAGCCGATCAAGGCGTCGGCCCGTTCCGGGTTGGCGCTGTGGCTCTGCCGGTACAATGTCGCGGCCGCCGTCAAGTCACCCTGCGCCCGGCTCTCCGACGCCGATCGGAATAGGGACGTCGACAGGTCGGTATCCTGATCCGTCGCCGCGAGTTTCTCCGGCGGGTCCGTCGCGCATCCGCCAAGCGCCGCGGCAAGCGCCAACGCGATGACGGTGTGTCGTCCTGGGATATGAAAGCGTTTCATCATGGGCGCGGACATTAGCCCAGTTTTGTTTAGAAAGCATTATTTATCGTTTAAAATATATATTTGATTTTATTCAATTTTTTGCGTGTTTTTGGCTGAAAACCTTACCAAATTGTTAACGCGATTTTGCACCGCCGGAGGCGACAATTTGCGCGTCGCGGCATCGATCCTGGCCTGTTCACCGCATACTGGGGCATGCGGGATTAATCGGGTGACTGTGACCCTATGCCGTTGCCTGACGGGCCATTTGCGCACCCTTGTCCTGGCGGGCGCGGAACAGGCCGACGGAGTGGGCGTGTGCCTGCTGCGCGGTGTCGCTCATCTCGCGGTCGAGCCGCTGTTCGGCGCCGAACGCGCCGGGCGCGGCCTGCCCGCGTACCAGCAGCGCGGTGGCTTGCGGCGATCCGGTTTGACGGACCGAGGCGGGGATATAGCTGATGCCGAGGCCGATGCGCCGGTCCGCGCCACCATTGCCGCGCGAGCAATGCACCAGATCGGTGTGGTGCAGCGACATCTCACCCGCCTTCAATTCCAGCGGCACCCCGGTCTCATTGTCGAAGCGATCCGGAATGCCCTGGCCGCGCTTGATCATGTTCCATTCGCCGAGATCGTCCCGATGCTCGAAGTCGCCCCATTTGTGGCTGCCGGGCAGCGCGTGGACGCACCCGCTTTCGACCGTTGAATCGGAAAGGGCGACCCAGGCGGTGACGTGCAGATGCGGCTCTAGGAAGAAGTACTTGCCGTCCTGGTGCCACAGCACGTAGCTCGGCGTCCCCGCCTCCTTGATCCAGGTCGTCGAGTGATAGACCAGAATGTCGGGCCCGATGAGATCCTCGACCGCATCCAGGACGGCTGGATGGTGCACCAGCGTGTCGGCCCATTCGTACAGCAGATAGGATTTCGAGATTTCCGGGAAGCCAAGCTTCTTGCCGGCTACGGCCTCGCCGCGCTCCAAGTCCGCGCGCAGCCGCGCCACCTCATCACCGGTTAAGACGGGGACGGGCGAGACGAAGCCATCCTCGTTATAGGCTCGGACTTGGTCTTCGGTTAGGCGCTTCGGCATCGTCGGTTCTCCCGCGCACCAGTATATCAAGATCGTCGGTTCGTGCGCGCCTATTCCGGCTCGAGCAGGAAGGCGGTGTCGCGGATTTCGCGCAGATCCTCGTCATATTGCATGAACAGGCTGCTATCGAGTTCGGTGCCCACGCCTTTCTCGCGCGCCTTCTCGTACAACAGGCGTCCCATGGCGGCGAACTGGATGCCCATGCCGACATTGTTGTTGTGGTAGGTGATCTGGCTATCGTCGGTGCGGCCGACGCCCGCCTTCCCGACCATCAGTTCGCCGATATCGTGAATGTCGTCCCAGGACAGTTTTCCGCTTTCCAGATGCGGATGCAGTTCCGGCTGCTTGTCGAGGGTGATCGAATCCTTGGAATTGACGACGATCAGGTCGCTTTTGAAGACGGTCTCGTCGTCGGTTTCGCGCCGGGGCAGGAAGGAATCGCTGCCGATCATCGTGTTGACATGGGTGCCGGGCTGCAGCCATGCGCCATCGAACACCGCGTCGTTGGAACTGGTCGCGGTGGTGACGATCTGGCAATCCT
>JAPPPC010000498.1 GCA_028817685.1 Rhodospirillaceae bacterium | reverse complement strand
ATCGCCGCCGCGCATCTGCCGAAGTGGAGCCTCGAGCCATTATGTCCCAAGCGACCAACGACCGCGTTCTCGGTTTTTGGGGGACGCCGTTTCTCCATTTCACGCCAGAAGGACATGCCGCTCATCAGACAGTGCTGACGGAAGTCGCGAGCAGCAATCCCGGCGCCGACCTGTTGCAAGACACCAGCAGCGCCGCCCAATGGTTACGCCAGCAGATCGACGATGCCGTCACGGCATTTCTGGCCCGCTGGGCCGAAGGAGATCCTGGAGCCGCCACGGTCACCAGCCGGACCTTAATTCACGCGCACAGTGCCTATCAGCCGCTGCGCAACCATCCGGATGCCTATCTGAGCGGGCTCTTCTATATTGCGGTGCCTCGAGACGTCCGCGACTCCCACCATCGGTATGACGCGGATTCAAACGCTCTCAGCTTTTACGACCCGCGCTTCGGCATGAATATGGGCGCGATCGCCAAGGATCCGAATATCGAGATGGAAAAGCAGGTTCGGCCGACCGGTGGGGTGATGCTCATCTGGCCTTCCTATGTCGATTACTTCATCCATCCCAATCTCTCCGCCTCCCCTTTGATCGCGGTTCAATTCAACGCCGCACTCGGAGGCCCACGTTGACCGCCGACCTTTGGGACAAACGATTCACCCAGCTTTGGACCACCCATATCTTCGAGCGAAAACTCACCGCGCATGCGGAACACAACGCCTCTTTGGCAAAACTGATACTCGCGTTGGATGCGGATCAGAACGACATGACCGTCGACTATAAGGGTGTCGACTTTCTGAGCCGGAATGAGCCGGGGATCATCTGGCTGCGCGAGACGATCGACGAAACGCTCCGCCGATATCTGCAGGCCTGCAACATCACCTACCCTATCCGCCGTGACATCCAGGCCTGGCCCAATGTGAATCGGTTGGGGGATTATCACGGGCCGCACAATCACGGCTGGAGCTATCTTTCGGGGACTTATTATGTCCAGCTACCCGAGGAGAAAGCTGCAACACGCCCTGGCGAGATGCATCCCGCGGCAATTACGTTTTCCGATCCCCGCTACGGCGCCTACCAACATTCAATCGCACCGGATGCCAGCGCTTCGGCGCGCCAAACCTTTTATCCCTCGCCGGGAACGCTTTTGATGTGGCCCTCGCCGCTGATCCACTATGTCCATCCGAACCATACGGACGACATCCGGATATCGATCAGCTTCAACGTCATCCTGGAATGGAGCAACGATTACGCCGGGTAATGCCGGTGGTTGCGTCGATCGAAACAGATTCCTACGTGACGCCCCCGGGTCACACGGCGCGCGCGGTTCCAGCTTTGCCCAATGCGCTTTCGGGCGAGAAACCCGTATGGATCGTCAGTCCGCGTCTTGAATATCGAGGCCATGCGGGAACAGCGGTGCCGGCCTCTGTGCGGGCTGGCGGCTTTCAAGCACGGGATGCCGCCGTTCCATCCATTGCCAAATGCTTTCGCGCCATTTTCCCAGATAGACGGAGGGCAGCGTCGCGGCGAGCCCACCGATGGTCAGCACGATCAGGAATGTGAAGGCGCCGAGAAAGCCCGGCAGTACCGCCATCCAGGCGTTTGTCGCGTTAAACAGGAAACTGATAACAACCAGCACCGGCACGACGACCGAGGCAATCCAAATGGATTCGACGGTGAGGATCAATGCAGCGCCACCGGCGCCAAAACGTTCAAAAAAATCTGAAATAATCTGCTTAATGTCTGTGGTCTTGCTCTTGAAAAACAGGGTCATTGGGTCTCGTTGTTGTTGTTCTTGAATAGCTCTTAACGTCAATTATCGTACGCCACACGCCATGGAATTACCCGTGCGTTTCAAGCAGACCGGCTATGCGCGACCGGAATCGCATTGAAAAGACAGCGAAAAATCCGGTGGCGGCGGCATTGCTGCAGTAAATCAGAGTTTTCTTAACGTTCGCTTAAGACTTCGCCGCGGCCCGCTTGCCGGCGCTGCAAAACAATCGCACCGACGCCCAACAGCACGATAATCGCACCGAACAAGCGCGTGAAGTCTGCGCTTTCATTCAAGAACCAGACACCGGCAACGAACCCGAAGACCGGTGTCAGTAGGGTCAACGGCAGCGCCTGATTGACTTCGTATCGCTGTAAAAGCCAGTACCAGACCCCGTAGCCGAAAACCGTCACGGCGAGAATCAAATAGGCGAAGCCGAACCAGACGGCCGGTCCTATCCGCTCCAACGCCGCACCATGGCCGCTTTCGAGCAGGAACGACGCGCCGAGCATCTGCGGTGCCGCAAACACAGCGACCCAGCCATTCAATGCCAACGGATCCATCATACCAAGGCGCTTGACCTGAATGGCACTGACCGCCCACAGGAAAGCCGCGACGACAATCAACCCCGCTGAAATTGGCGCGCTGGCCGTTTGCGGTTCCCCGGCGAGCAGAAATACGCCGACGAAGGCGACCAGCATACCGAACCCGCCCTGCCAGCCGATCTTCTCACCGAAGAAAAGCACCGCCAACAACGCCGCGAAAGGCACTTGCGCCTGCATTAGCATGACCGAGATCGCAGCATCCACGCCCAGCAGCCCGGTAAAGCCACAAGCAAAATGCAGGAACCCAAGCGTCACGGAAATCCCGAAAACCTGCCACAATCGCGACCGCTCGCGCAGCATAAACGGCAACAGCAACACGCCGGTCATGACATACCGGATGCCCATGAACAACATCGGAGGCATCTCGGTGATCGCTAGCTTGGCGACAACAAAACTGCAGCCCCAAACCAGCATCACGGCAACGGCGAGGCAGAGATGCAGCGGTTTCATGGAAGCGGGCGATTAAACGAACATCGAGATCAACAGGATGCGGCGAGTTGCCTGATTTCGCCCAACGTCGATTCCAAGTCCCGAACTTCGCACCACCCGACTTGCATCATTTCGATCGCTGGATCGTGGAGGTGCGGCAAGGTCGTGCCGGCGCAGTCTTCAACGACGATAGGTTTTAAATCCCGAAACATCGCATCTTTCGAGGTCGCCGCGACGCATTGGTTCGTTAGGACACCGGCAAACAACACCGTGTCGGCGTTTAGCGCCCGCAAAATGCCTTCGAGGTTGCTGTTGTAGAACGCGCTGAGCCGGCTTTTATCGACAAACCAATCATTCTCCTGCGGCGCCAAGTCCTCTAGAATCTGATAACCCCACGTACCCTGCCGCAAGCCGCCTTCTTTCAGAATTGGGCGCAGACGCATGAAGGGGCCGCCATCCTCGACACCGCGGCTGCCGTGCCGCGTCCATACCACCGGAATGTTCTTTGCCCGCGCATCCGCCAGCAGCTGTTTGGTCGGCTCAATCGTGCGGCGCATATGTGTGATGTCGATACCTTTCTGGGCGTACCATCCGTCGGCATGCAGAAAATCATTCTGAGGATCGATCACGACAACAACGGTGCGACCGGGCACCAGGTCCCACGTCACCGTCTCGAAG
>JAPPPC010000671.1 GCA_028817685.1 Rhodospirillaceae bacterium | reverse complement strand
GGTCTGCGCTGGCGGCGGCTTTCAGGCAGAGCTCCGGCCCGATCCCGCCCGGATCCCCGGTGGCCAGCGCGACGGCGGGCAGGCTCAAATCACGAAGCTTTCAAGACATTCCGGGGCGAACAGTTCTTCCGGCGACAATTGCCGGTCGGACAGCCCCTGCTCATGGTGATAGCGCAGGAAGACCTCGAGCGTTTCCTTGTTCTCCGCGAAACCGTACTGCCACCAGTCGCGGCCGAAGGTCTCCATCGTGTTCTCCACATGGGCGACCATCCAGGGCAGCATGTATTTCATCGCCGCGGTCTCGAAATAATTCTCCCAAGCCCGCCGCTTGGCCTCGACGAAGGCCTTGTACATCGCCTGTGCCACCCAACGGTGCGCGTCGTAGACGTCGCGGCGGATCACCACCGTGTGCATGATCGGGAAAATGTTGGTCTCGGCGTAGTAGTCGCGCTCGACCGTTTCGTAATCCTCGAACAGGCGCCGGATGGTGCCGGGCCGGCTGTCCATGGTCGAGGGCTTGCGCGCCGTGTGCAGCGCATCGATCTCACCGTCCGCCAGCATCTGCGCCAGGGTCTCGGTCGGACCGATGCGGTGAATGCGGAACTTGTCCGGCAGATCGAGGGCGATCTTCTCGTCGCGGTTCGGTTCCTCCTCGCCGCCGCAGTAATAATCGACGGCGGTCACATTCACCCCATAATGGTCGGCCAGGATGCCGCGGATCCAGACCGGCGCGGTCATCTGGTATTCCGGCGTGCCGATCTTCTTGCCGATCAAATCCTGCGGCGTTTCGATGCCGCTCTTCGCGTTCACATAGATGCTGGAATGCCGGAACATGCGCGACGGGAAAACGGGGATCGCGATGAAGGGCGCATCGCGCAGCAGCGACACCGTATAGGAGCTGAGCGACATCTCCGCCGCGTCGAACTCGCGGTAGCGCAGCATGCGGAAGAAGGTCTCCTCGACCGGCAGGGAATGGTAGACGAGGTCGATCCCGTCCGGCTGCACGGTCCCGTCCGCCAGCGCACGGGTGCGGTCATAGTCCCAGCAGGACAGTGCCAGTTTCAATTTGCCAGACATGTTTGCCGCTCCTCTAAGCTTTCCCTGTGAATATATCCGCCAATGCGGGTTCTCCCCTCACCCTGCCCTCTTCCTTGGGGTTGAATGGCTTTGATGACCATTCAGCGTGGGGGGAGGGGATGACACTGAACACCTTCGCCAATTCGCACACAGCCTCAAACCGTCAGCGGTTCGGTGCCGAGTTCCGCGAACAAGCCGTGCCGTGCGCCTTCGACGAAGTTGGTGTCATGCGGCAATTCCACCGCGGCCGACCGTACATGTTGATCCCCTACCGCCAGTCCCTTGATCGGCTTGCCGTCCAGGTTCGCCTGCGCCGCGCGCATCAGCTCGCGGCGCGTCGCCACGATGCCGGCATCGGTGAGACAGAGATTCTCTCTCGTGCGGTCCTGGATCGGGCCCATGCTTTCCTGCAGCGAGGCGTCCTGCATGGCGATCCCTTCGACGCCGCTCGCCAGCCGGCCGGAGGCCTGTGCCTCCCGGTCGATGAGATAGTCGTTCCGCGCGTTCGCCGCCGGGATGTAGGTGCCCGGGACGTAGGTGACGTGAATGCCCTTCCCGCCCTGCATGGCCTCGCGCTCGGCCTCGGTCAGGTCGCGGTTCGGGTGATAGTTGATGCTCCAGGCCCAGCAATGGTGGTCGTCGATCGGGACCCAGGCATGGCCGCCCAGCGGATGCCCGGCGCGCGGCGGGATTATGGTGTACCAAGGCATGATCCAGGGGGTGATGCGCCAGTAATAGTGCCCTTCCGCCCCGTTGCGGCGCGCGCCGATCAGCAAGCCACCGTCGAACGGTTCAATCTCGAAGATCGGCATGCGGTCTTCTTCGTTGTACTGATTGCCGCGGCTGCCGGTGAACAACGGGTCTTCCTTGAAGGCGTTGCCATGCAGCCAGGAGACATGGCTCGAATCGATGCCGCCCTCCAGCGCCTGCAGGTAATTGCACTCCTGCAGCCGTTTGGAGACGAAGAGCTGGCCGGGCGAGACCTCGGTCCACTCCAGGGCCGGTTCCGGCGGCCGTTGATCCGGCGGACCGAGATAGGCCCAGATGACGCCGGCTTTCTCGATGCAGGGGTAGGATTTCAGCTTGATCCGCGACCGCGTGCCGGTGCTGTCCTCCTCCGACGGCAGGTCGACGCATTGCCCGGTCACATCGTATTTCCAGCCATGATAGGGACAGCGGATGCCGCAATCCTCATTGCGGCCGAACCAGAGCGAGACGCCGCGATGGGCGCAGAACTCATCGATCAGGCCGAGTCGCCCTTCCGTATCGCGGAAAGCCACCAGCTTCTCGCCCATCAGGGGCACGCGGACCGGCGGGCAGTCGGGCGCCGGCAGTTCGCTCGACAGCAGGATCGGCGCCCAGAACCGCCGCAACAGACCGCCCATCGGCGTGCCCGCATCGGTGCCGCACAAATAATGATTCCGCTCCGCCGACAGCATGCGGCGCCCTCCCCGTCATCTCGACTGGGACGAATTCTTGGCGATCAGGCCCGCCTTGGCAATCCCGGGGAGGCTATTCGTCCTTTCGGACGAACAGGAAATCACCGCCTTCGTGGCCGGCCTTGCGGATGTCGGAATATTCCGGTGTCTGGTCAGCGTTCAAAACGACGGTTTGGCGGACCCTTTCGAACATCTGCGTACCGTCCAGCACCCCTTCATTTGTCCGCAAGGCCTTCAGAAACTGGGCGGCGAACACGGAATGTTTGCCGCCACCGGAGTCCGCGACCGGCTCCAGCCCACCGGAAGACAGCACGACCCGCGCCCGTTTCTCGGCGATGCGTTCGATATAGGCCTTGTTGCGCTCCGGCACCTTGACCGACCGGGTCAACGTGCCCGAATAGCAGCTGTCCGCCACCACCATCACATGCTTGGCGTGCAGCGCCTGCAGCGCGTCGGTCAGTGTCGCGTTCGACACCCAGCGCGACCGCCGGTCGTTGCGCGCATTGACCGGCATCCAATAGCCCCGCCCGGACTGCTCGTCCAGCCAGCCATGTCCCGCATAGTAGATCAGTAGATTGTCGGCCTCGACCAGCGTCTCCCGGAGTTCGTCGAGCTTATCGATGATGTCGGCCCGGGTCGGGTTCTCCATCAGGTGAATGGTGTAGCCGTACTCATTCTCCAAGGTCGCCGCCACCGCCCGCGCATCGGCGATTGCCGTCTGCAGCTTCGGCAGCGAGGCGTAGTCGTTTATGCCGATAACCACCGCATGGTAGGTACCGAATTCGATCTCCGGAATGTCGCGTTTCCGGGTGACCAGAACAATCCGTTCCGCCTTGTTGCCGCTGGCGTCCATGGCGGTAACCGCGACCCGGTTCCGGCCCAGGGCAATCGGAACCACGGCGGAAAAACGGCCCGTGCCGCCATCCACATCGACGCGCCGTCCAGCCACCTCGACGCGGGCGAGCTTCACGTCGTCCCGCGCGACACCCGCAATTCGAACGGTTTTGCCTTTGGTCGTTGCCGCCTCGACCGTCTGGATCACCGGCTTGATGTCGTCGACATGCGCGGCGCGCTGCTACTGTTGTTGTCGCTGCTGTTGTTTGAAAAGGAGTGCCTGGCGCTGCATCTCCAGCTTCTGCTTCTCCAATTCCAGGCGCTGCCGCTCCAACGCAAGGCGCTGTTCCTCCAGCGCCCGCTCGCGGGCATCGTCCTTCGGCGGTGCCGCCGGCTGCCGTACCGGCAATTTCTTCGATGAAACGGCTTTCTCGGACGTCTGCGGCGCTGGCTTCAGGGACGCCAACTCGCCATACGCGCCTTCTTTCATCACGAAATGTCGGAGTTTCATCTTCGGGATCGATGCGGCGATCACACCGTTTTCGACATTCACTTTTACGCCGAGACACCCTTCGTAGGGCGCATTCCATTGCGTGTTGCCGCCAACCAGAGCGACGCAAAGTGACTTTCCTTCGACCCGCCAGTTGCCCCAAGCCTCGTAGGTCGTCGCCTCCCAGGTACCGTCCGGCTGGAACGTCAGCAGCCAATCCGCGCCGCTCCATCCGGCACCGTCTTCAGGCAACTGAACATCGTAGGCGTCGCTGAAGACGCGCTTTATCTGCTCGCCATTCAGCGTGACGAATTCCTTTTCGGCGGCCGCGACCGGCGTTAAAGCGGCGACAAAAAGCGAAATGACGAAAACGGAAAAAATCGATTTCTTCACTGGATTACTCAGCTCCTGCAGGGCTTCGGCCAGAATTATACGGAATCCGCCGCGTCTTCCGTCACCTATTTTAGTGATTTTGATACGAGAATTGGATTGTCAGTCGGTCGCGAGATGGACCGACCGGATATCCGGACGCCGCACCAGCTCCCGTACCAAGGTGCGGAGCGGCCCGCCGTCGAGCGGGGACGTCGTGTCGATGGGACCGGCCCCCTTCAGCGCGTCGTACTCCTTCGGCGCGTAGAAGGCGGCGAGCAGCAGATCGTCGTCGCTGGCGAAGGGGCCGCGATCCGCGCGCAGCTTGCCCAGCGCCGGCGGCACCAAGGCACCCGGCCGTTCCGTGACCGGCTCCGCGCCGCGCGCGATACGGTCGTACAGGTTTGGGTCGATCTCGCCCGCGATCTCGCCATAACCGCCGAGCACGTAGCGACACACCTCGTCGGGTACCGAGGCGTAACGCTCCGCGCCCATCACATTCATCACCGCTTGGGTCATGATGTATTGCGCGAAGGGGCTGACGACGATGGGGTAGCCGAGATCGGCGCGCACCTGGCCCGCCTCCTCCAGCACCGCTTCGAGCTTGTCCCCGATCCCGAGCGTCGAGAGCTGGAATTCCAGGTTGGAGATCATGCCGCCGGCCACCTGGTGGTGGAAATGGAACTCGTCATATTCCATCGGCGCGCCCACCGGCTTGTCCGCGCCGCGCGCGATGACCTCAAGGCGCGCCGCCGCCTCCTCGACGAGATCCAGATCGACCGGTACGTCGAATCCGCGGCGGCGGCAGTTGCGCGCGAACAGTTCGCTCGGCGGGTGCGACGCCGCATTGGCCAGGGTCGAGGTCGCGGTATGCACCGTCTCGACCCCATGGCTCACCGCCTGCAGCGCGACATAGGGGCCCAGGCCGGACAGGCAGTGCGTGTGCAGCTGCAGCGGCAAATCGCCGATCGCGGCCTTGACCGCCGGGGCCAGGGTGACGATGCGCTCCGGCGTCAGCAGTCCGCTCGGATCCTTGATGAACACGCCGTCGACGCCGAGGGCGACCAGCTGTTTCGCCCTCTCGGCGTAATATTCATCCGTATGGACCGGGGAGTGGGAATAGACCAGCCCCGGCACCGTGTGCAGCCCCAGTGAACGCGCCTTCTTCACCGGAATTTCCAGATTCCTGATGTCGTTCAGCGCGTCATAGGGCGTGTGATAGCGCATGCCGTTGGCGACGAAGCGCTCCGCCGCGAGCTCCACCACATCGTCGGCGAAGAATTCGAAGGTGAACAGGCTCTGCCCGCGCGTGTGGATGATCAGCGGCGTCTCGGTCACCCATTCGCTGAGGATCCGCATGCGCTCCCAGGGATCCTCGTGCAGATAGCGGACGCAGACATCGAACACCGCGCCGCCGACCAGGTCGATCGCCTCGAAGCCGGCCCGGTCGAGCAGCGGCGCCACGTCGCGCATCATGCCCGTGGTCATGCGGGTCGCCCACAGGCATTGATGCGCATCGCGCAGGGTGAGATCGATGAGGTTGACGGTCTTGCTCATGCCGCGCGTGCCTCGACCCAGCCGGTGTGGATATCGCCCGCCAGGAACTCCGGATCGTCCAGCAAGGCGCGGTGAAACGGGATCGTCGTGGCCACGCCGTCGACCTGGAAGCGGTCCAACGCCAGTCGGGATTTCGCCAGCGCATCGGCCCGGTCGTCGCCCCGGACGATCAGCTTGCCCAGCAGTGAATCGTAGAAGCTCGGCACCGCGTAGCCGGGATAGACATGGCTGTCGAGCCGGATGTCCGCCCCGGCGGGCGGCCGCCATGTCGCGACCCGCCCGGGGCTCGGCGCAAAGCCACGCGCCGGGTCTTCCGCATTGATGCGGAATTCGATCGCGTGCCCCAACGGCGCCGGCGGCGTCTCGAAGGCAAGCCCCTGCCCGTCCGCGATACGCAGCTGTTCGCCGACCAGATCGATGCCGGTCAGCATTTCCGTCACCGGATGCTCGACCTGGATCCGCGTGTTCATCTCGATGAAGTAGAAGCCCTTGTCGGCCGGGTCATAGAGGAATTCCACCGTCCCGGCCCCGCGGTAATCGATCCCCTTGGTCAGGTCGACCGCCGCCGTGCAAATCGCCTCGCGCGTCGCCGCATCCAGCGCCGGCAAGAGCGCTTCTTCCACCAGTTTCTGATGGCGGCGCTGGGTGCTGCAGTCCCGCTCCCACAGGTGGACCGCACCACCCTGCCCGTCCCCCAGCACCTGCACCTCGATATGCCGGACGCGGCTGAAATAGCGCTCCAGATAGACCCCGCCATCGCCGAAGGCCGCAACGGCTTCCGCCGTCGCCTGCTGGAACATCCCCTCGAACGCCGCCGCGTCCTCGACGACGCGCATGCCGCGCCCGCCGCCGCCGGACCGGGCCTTCAGCAGGACGGGAAACCCGACCGCCTGGACGGCGTCCGCCGCGGCAGAAGCGTCCGTGAAACTGTCTTCCGACCCGGGCACCACGGGCACGCCCAGCCGCATCGCCGCGCGGCGCGCCTCGGCCTTGTCGCCCATGATCTCGATCGACTGGGCCGCCGGTCCCACGAAGGTGATGCCGTTCGCCTCGCACCCCGTCGCGAAGGCCGCGTTCTCGGCCAGGAACCCGTAGCCCGGATGGATCGCGTCGCAGCCGGTCGCCTTGGCGACATGCAGGATCGTGTTGCCGTCGAGATAGCTCTGCAGCGCCGGCGCGGGCCCGATACACACGGCCTGATCCGCCGCCCAGAGATGCGGCGAATTGGCGTCCGGCTCGGAATGGACCGCAACCGTTTCCAGCCCCGCCTTGCGGCAGGCGCGTATCACGCGCAGCGCGATTTCCCCTCGATTGGCGATCAAAACCCGTTGCACGGCGATCTTCCCAGTTTCGGCCCCTGCGAATCCGGGGCAGTATACGAACGCAACGCAAGAAAGGGAGCCCGGCGTGCCGCTCACCCCGACGGAGATCGCGTCCATCGAAACGCTTGTCGAGACCAGCCGCCTGACCGGGGTCGTGATCGAGCAAGGCGGCACGCGCACCGTCATCGGTGGCAGGCCTCCCGCACCGGCAGCGACGGACCCGGTGATGATCGCCGCACCGGTGGCCGGCACCGTCGCATTCGAAGACCTTCAATTGGGCCAGATCGTCGACGCCGGCGTTGCGGTCGCGCATCTCAGCGTACTTGATGACGTGACACCGGTTACGGCGCCCCAGAGCGGCCGGATCGCCGCGATCCTCGCGGCGGACGGTGCGCTGGTCGGCTATGGCGCCGATCTTATCCAACTCGACCCGGAGATCACCCCATGACCGATATGTTCGACGTCGCCGGCCGCTCCATCCTGATTGCCGGCGGCGCCGGCGGGATCGGTTCGGGCATCGCCGCGGAGCTGGCGCGCCGCGGCGCCAAACTCACCATCGCCGATCTGGACGAAGGCGCCGTCGCGCGAACGACCGATGGGCTGCCGGGCGACGGGCATACGGGCTGCCGGCTCGACGTCACCGACGAAGCGTCCTGCGCCGCGGCGGTGGAAACGGCGGTCGCCAATGGCGGCCGCCTCGACGGCATGCTCAACGCCGCCGGCATCCTGCGCGTCGCATCGGCCCTCGAATTGCCCGCGGCGGATTTCAAGGCCAGCATGGATATCAACGTGACCGGCGCGCTGCTGCTCGGCCGTCAGGCCGGCAAGGTGATGATCGATCAGGGCGGCGGCCAGATCGTCACCATCGCCTCGGTCTCCAGCCAGGTCGCCAACCCGAACTACGCCGCCTACGCAACCAGCAAGGCGGCCCTGATGCAGCTCACCCGCGTCCTGGCCGTCGAATGGGCGGAGCATCAGGTCGCGGTCAACGCGATCGGCCCGGCGGTCATCCCGACCCCACTGTCCGATCCGTTCATGGCGACGCCCGAGTTCCGCGCCTACCAGATGGCGCGCATTCCCATGGGCCGCATGGCAACGGTGGAGGATCTGTTCGGCACCGCGCTGTTGCTGCTGTCGCCCGCCGGCGCCTTCATTACGGGCCAGACGATCTATGTCGATGGTGGCCGCACGCTGGTGTAGCCGCTTAGAACAGGCCGCGTCGGATCAGGTTGAGACTGATCACCACCAGCCCCACCAGCAGGGCGCGCTGGAACAAGGCTTGGGACATCCGGCCGCGCAGCCAGGTCCCGAACCACAGCCCGGCATAGAGCGGGATGCAGACCAGAAACGAGGCGATGATCTCGTCCCGCGCGATCACGCCCGTGATCACCAAGGTCGCGTAGAGCGGCACAATCCCGAACAGGTAGAACACCCCGATCGTCGAGATGAACATGTCCTTCGGCAGCTTCAACGCGACCAGATAGGTGATCGTGATGGGGCCGAACATGCTCGAGACGCCGCCCAGCAAGCCCGAAACGATACCGATGACCGGGTTGAGGCCCCGCTCCGCCCGTGCCGGGATATTCGGTTTGATATCGAAGAACTGCGCCGACACGAAGATCAGCAACAACGTCCCGACGATGACCGCGATGGCATCGTGGTCCGCGCGGGCCAGCACCTGCGCGCCGATCAGAACGCCCGGGACGAGCGTGAGCAGCAGCGGCCAAAACCGCCGCAACACCACGGTCTGACGCCCGCCGTGAAAAGCCTGATAGATGTTCGACAGGAGGATCGGCGCCGCCGTCAGCGCGATGGCCAACGGCACCGACACGACGCTGGCGCAAAGCGGCACCGAGATCAGCGGCAGTCCGAACCCGATGAAGCCCTTGGACAGGCCGGCCAAGACGAACGCCACGGCGATGACGGCGAGCGTTATGATATCGAATTCGCTGAAGGTCATCGGTCCGCCGCGGCCGCGTGGTGAACAGTACAGACGGCCCGCGCCGCCGGAGCGCTATGAATACACTAGGAATCCCCGGCCTAGAAAACTATCTTGCTGCGGCCGGCGCCAGAGCCGCGCCGGAACTGACAAACACGCGCTTTTGGAGAATACGGAATCATGAGCGAAGAAACCTGGCACCAGGTGGCCAACACGACCGAAATCAATCCCGACGACCCGAAAAAGGTGACCGTCGGTGGCGAAGAGATCGCCCTGTACAATGTCGATGGTGAGATCTACGCGACGCACAATATCTGCACCCACGCCTTCGCCTCGATGGCGGACGGCTTCCAGGAAGGTGGCGAGATCGAGTGCCCCCTGCATGAGGGCCGCTTCGATATCAAATCCGGCAAGGCGCTGTGTGCGCCTGTCAGCGAAGACCTGAAGACCTACGAAGTGAAGGTCGAAGACGGCAACGTGTTCGTTAAGGCCTAGACAGGAAAGAAGTGGAGAGAGCCATGGGCGGCGTGCTGGACGGCATTCGGGTACTCGATTTCGGGCGTTTCATCGCGGGGCCCTGGTGCGGCGCGCTGCTCGGCGATTTTGGCGCAGACGTGATCCGCATCGACAAGCGCGGCGGCGGCGAGGACCGCCACGTGCTGCCGATGAGCGACGACATGACCGGCGCGATGTTCCTGCAGATGAACCGCAACAAGCGGGGCATGACGCTGGACCCGACCAAGCCGGAAGGCCGCGAGATTCAGGAAAAGCTCGTCGCCACCGCCGACGTGGTCCTCGCCAACATGCCGCCCCGCGCGCTGAAACAGCTCGGCCTCGACTACGACACGCTGAAATCGATCAAGCCGGACATCATTCTGACCACGGCGACTGCGTTTGGGACCACCGGCCCGCTCGCCACCAAGGTCGGGTTCGACACGGTCGCCCAGGCCATGTCGGGGGCCATGCACCTGACGGGTACCGAGGACAGCGCCATGCGCTCCTACTATCCCTGGGTCGATTACGGCACGGCGACGCTGTGCGCGCTCGGCACGATGGCGGCGATCATGTCGCGCAAGGAGACGGGTGAAGGTCAGCATGTCCAAGGCTCGTTGCTGGCAACCGCGCTCACCAACGCCAACTCGACCCTAATCGAACAGGCCCTCGCGCAGCCGAACCGGGTCGCCACCGGCAACCGGGGCCAGATCAACGCCCCGTCGGACTGTTTCAAGACCAAGGATGGCGAGATCGTCTGTATTGCGATCGGCGAGATCATGCACAAGCGCTGGGCGGATCTCATGGGCGAGGAAAGCTGGCTGACCGACCCGCGCTTCAAGGACGACGCCGCCCGCGCCGAACATGGCGAGATCATCAGCGAACGCATGCAAGCCTGGTGCGCCGAACGCACCACGGAACAGGCCCTTGCCGAACTCGAGGCGGCTCGCCTGCCGGCCGCCACGATCCTGAGCCCGCAGGAAGCGCTCGACAACGCGCATATCCGCGAGGTCGGCTTCATGAAGGACGTCGAATATCCGGGTATTGCGAAACCGGCGCCGATCATCGACACGCCGGTGAGCCTCTCGCAGACGCCGGGCGGCATCCACCGCCGTCCGCCGCAGCTTGGCGAGCATAATGAGGAAATTCTGACCGAACTCGGCTACGATGCCGCGGCGATCGCCCGCTTCCGGGAGGCCGAAGCGATCTAACCTGACAAGGGCGCGATGAAAGAGACGCCGTTCCGCCAAGGCGAGACCGTCTATCACGAGGGCGACGTCAGTGACTGCGCCTATATCATCGCGTCGGGTTCGGTCGAGGTCAGCCGCGCCGCGAGCGACGGCGCCGTGCCGCTGGCCCATCTGCATGCCGGGCAGATCTTCGGCGAAGTGGGTGTCATCCGCGACAAGCCGCGTTCGACCACGACCCGCGCCGCCACCGACCTGACCTTGCTGGAGATCACCAAGACGGACTTCGACACCGCCTTCGGCCAGAACCCGCTCGCCCTGACGCTCCTGCGCATGCTTTGCGAGCGGCTGAGCCATGCGACGCAGCGAATCTATGAGACGGCGCTCGACAGCGGCGTCGCGGCCATCGCCGACATCGCGGAAATCCGCCTTCGGCCAGGCTCGCCCGAAGTCGAAAAACAGATCGGCCGGGACGGCGTGTTGGTCGAAGGTCTGCCCTTCTCCATCGGCCGCCGTGCGCTGGCCGGCGACCCACCGGCGCAGCACGACGCCGAGCTCCTGCTCCGCTTTAGCCGTCCCTATGAAATGGCGCCACGGCATTTCGTGTTGGAGGAAAAGGATGGCGGGCTCGTGATCCGCGACCTGAATACGGTCTTGGGGACATTGGTCAACGGAATCCGCCTCGCCTCGTTCGAACAGACGGACAGCAAGCCGCTGCGGATGGGCGTCACGGAAATTCAGGCCGGCGGCCTGGACAGCACGGCACGGTTCACGCTGGTGGTGACGGGCCGCTGACAGAAGGCGGAACGCGCCGGCCCGGAGGCTTCCGCGGCGGGCATTTTTGTGCGCGTGCGCGTCCGGCCGGTCCGCCGACCCGCGCTTTTCTTTGTCCCCCAACCCTCAGTATCAAGGAGCCGCCACGCGGCATCTTCTTCAAACGCGGGGAATGTTGGCATCGGTCCCCCAAAGAGGGGTCACTGATCGAAGGTCAGCGAAGGAGCGTTCGCCGGCCCCAGACTCGGAGCCGGTTTGATTGCCCCTGCCGCTGCGCTGTAATAAACGCGATAATTCCTTTCGCCGATCCACGCGGTAAGAGGCGCTCGACAATGCATGCGGCAGCCCGCCGGCTTCTGACTCACGCCGAGATCCTCACGGCGATCGGGCTCGTCCTGGTGGCGAGCTGGGCATTTGTCGCCTGGATAACGCTGAACATGGCGCATCCCACGGTCGAACTGATGATGCCGATCGATGCCGCCTGGTCCGCGGAAACGATCGTGGCGGTCTTTATCACGTGGGCCGGCATGATGGTGGCGATGATGCTGCCGGCCGCCGCGCCCATGATCCTGACCTTCGACGCCATGGAGCGCCGCGACAAGCAGAGCGGCGCGGGGCGGTCGATCGTCTTCGCGAGCGCTTACCTGTTCGTGTGGGCGGCATTCTCGGTGCTGGCCACCGGGCTGCAATGGGGGTTGCAGTACAGTGCGTTGCTGACCCCGATGATCAAAAGCAGTTCAGGCGGGTTGGCCGCCACGCTGCTCATCCTGGCGGGCCTATACCAGCTGACGCCGTTGAAACATGCCTGCCTCAAATATTGCCGGACGCCCGTCGGCTTTCTGATGGCGGAGTGGCGGGACGGGCTTGGCGGCGCCGTCCGGATGGGCGTCAAGCACGGCCTCTACTGCACGGGGTGCTGCTGGGCCCTGATGCTGCTGCTGTTCGTCGCCGGCGCGATGAACCCGATCTGGATCGTTGCCTTGACCATCGTCGTCGCGCTCGAGAAATGGCCACGGCTGCCCAATTGGCTGTCCTACCTCTTCGGCGGCGCCTTGATCGCCGCGGGTATTGCAGCGCTCCTATAGCCAGCGGGCGTCCACGGCCTTGCCTCTATTGCCGCGCCTTCCGCCAGTCCCACGGGTATTCGAACCGGCCATGCCAGACGCCGCGCAAGGCCCGGCGCGCCTTGGCCTCCTTGGCGACATAGTCGCGGGCATTTTTCCGATCCGCGACGGCGTAGCCACGCGTCACCATCCAGGCGTTGAGCTCGATGTAGCCGACGATACATTTCGCCAAGACACGGTTCGGCGTGCTGCCCTCTACCGGTGCACAGCGCACCGGCGCCGTAGCCTGCTTCCGCAAGGCCGCAGCCGCAACGTCGCCGCAGCGGTACCACTTCCCGCCCTTCTCGCAGGTCTGATTCAGCTCCGGCGCATCGATCCCGTGCAGATGGACCCGCACCCCGTCGATCTCGATCGTGTCGCCGTCGATAACCCGGGCGTTGCCGACGATGTCCCCCGCCAAGGCCGGGTCAGCGAATAGGATCAGGGCGAGAGCACAGAGAGTACGTGTCATCGGTCCGCCCGCGTTCGGTGGTTATTGCCGGCCGCTATCTTAACGCCGGCCGGCGTATTGGTATGGGTTTCTGACGGCGATGTGAAAAGGCATACGCGATTTGCGCTCACCGACATCGGCCGCCACACTTCCGTGACGGTCAACGCTGAAGGAGCCCGCGCATGTGCACCACACTGGTACTGAGCAACAAGGAAATGGTCGGGCTGGCCAGCATGCGCGAATGCATCGCGGCGATCGAAAACGCGTATCTCGAACTGGGCCAGGGTGACGCCAAGGAATTACCCAGACGGCGCATCTACCAGCCGCGCGAGACGCCGCCGGACCATTACTACTGGTTCAACGAAATGGCAGGCATCGTACCGGGGATCCGGTCGATGGGGCTGCGGGTCAATTCGGCGACGGTCAATGTGACGACGAAGCGCGGCAACCCGCGCCTCGGCTTTCCCGGCGCGTTCTCCGCCTTGGTGTTTCTGTTCGACACGGAAACGACGGAACTGATCGCGGTGCTGCAGGACTATTTCATCAACCCGATCCGCGTCGCCGCGACCAGCGCGATTGTCACCAAGCGCCTCGCGCCCGCGGGGGCCAAGACCATGGGGCTCTTCGGGACGGGGACGCAGGCGCTGCTGCAGGCGAAGTGCAATCTGGCGGTCAGCGACATCGAGGAAATCCGTCTCTACAGCACGCGGCCGGAACGGCGCCAGGCGGTGGCGGAGAAGATGACACAGCAATTGGGGG
>JAPPPC010000286.1 GCA_028817685.1 Rhodospirillaceae bacterium | reverse complement strand
AGATCAGATCAAGTTCAGATGGAACCGTTCCTGGTTTCATCTGAACTTGTGAATCTGATCTATTTTCAAACAGTTCGAGCGAATTCACGCAATTCGTTGGATCGCGTAAGCGATTCCAACAAAATACGATCTGATCTAGTCGGCGGCGGCGCGGTTCGCGAAGTCTGAAATCTCCCGATCGCCCCAGCCGAGCCATTCGCGTAGGACTTCTTCGGTATGCTCGCCGAGCAGAGGCGGCGGCGTTACCGGCGCTTCCGCCGCCGTTGTTTTCCAGGGTGGTCCGACGACGCGGATCGGGCCGGAGGCCGGGTGCTCGATGTCCCGCACCAGGCCGCGATGTTCGACCTGCGGGTCACTCAGGGCCTCCGCGTAATCGTTGACGCGGGAGTAGGGGACCCTTTCGGCGTCGAGCGCCGGCACCCATTCCTCGATGGTCTTTGTCGCGAAGATGTCCGCCAGAATCCCATCGATCGTCTCGCGCGCGGCGACCCGGTCGGCCATCTTCTCATACTGCGGATCCTCGGCCAGATCGGGGCGTCCGACGGCGCGGCAGATTGGCGGCCAGAAGCGGTCGCTCATGCAGATCACCGCGAGGTAGCGTCCGTCCGCGGTGCGGTAACTTTCCGCGGGGACGCGCAGCGGATTGCCGTTGCCCTGTCTCGACGGCAGCCTGCCGGCCTGCAGGGTTTCGCCCATGCGGGGCCCCAGCGCCGCCATCACCGCATCTTGCATGCTGACATCCAGATAACAGCCCTCGCCACTGGTCCGCACCCCGTGCAGCGCGCCGACAATGGCATAGGCGGCATACATCCCGGCCATGACGTCGGCCAGCGGCGCACCGATCTGCATCGGGGGCGCCCCGTCGTCGCCGGTCACGCTCATTACGCCGGAGACCGCCTGGATGACCGGGTCGAGGGCCAACCGGTCGCGCGCCGGGCCGGTTTGTCCGAAGCCTGATATCGAGCAGTAAAGCAGCTTCGGATTGATCGCCTTCAGATCCTCATATCCCATCTTGAGCCGGTCGGCCGTACCGGGTGCGAAATTTTCCGCGACGATGTCCGCCTCCGCCGCCAGCGCTCGGGCGATTTCCAGATCCTTCGGCGATTTGAGGTCGAGCGCGATGCTGCGTTTCGAGCGATTGTTGGCGTAGAAATAGTCCTGGTGCTCCTCGCGGCCCTCATAGGCCAGCGTGTTGCGCAGATCGTCGCCGACGCCGGGCCGCTCTACCTTGACCACGTCGGCACCGAAATCGGCCAGCATCTGCGTGCAGTGCGGTCCCGACAGTACCTGGGTGAGATCGAGGACGCGAAAGGGACCAAGAGGCCCGGGTCTCGCCGGATTGTTCGTCATTTCCGGCCTCTCACAGCGCGCAGGTGCGGAAGCCGGCGAGGACGTCGCGCCGCTCTGGTCCGTAGAAATTTCGGTAGGTCGAATCGATCATTCGGCCGCGGGTCGGCCAGGCGCCGCCGCGCAGCACCTTGGTCGTCCCGAATAGCGGCTCGGAATATTCCTTGTAATCGTCGGGCGCGAAGCCGGGGAAGGGGCCGAACGTCGTATCCGTCCACTCCCAGACATTGCCGATCAATTGCCGCACGCCGTGCACACTGTCGCCCGCCGGTTTTGCGCCCACATCGACGACGCCCAGCCCGCGCCCGTCGAGATTGGCGCGCGTTGCATCCGGCGCCTCGTTGCCCCAGGGATAGGCGCGCTTGCCACCCTGCCCGTCGGTCGTGGCCGCGAATTCCCATTCCGCCTCCGTCGGCAGCCGCCGCCCGGCCCAGCGGCAATAGGCCTGCGCCTCGAACCAGCTCACATGGATGATGGCCTGGTCCGGCGGCAGGTCGATGACCGTGTCGAACCGGCGCAGGCCCCACTTGCCGTGCCCGTCCGGCCGCCAGTAGATCGGGTGCGTGATGTCCCCCTGGCAGCGCCACTGCCAGCCGACATCGTCCCAGAACCGTTCTTGTTCATAGCCGCCATCATCGACGAAGGCGGCGAATTCCGCGTTGCTGACCTGCGCCTTCGCCATCCTGAAGGGAGCGACCGTTTCGGGATGCGCCCATTTCTCATTGTCGAACACGAACGGCGCGTTCTGCGGATTGCCGATATCGAATGTACCGCCGGGGATGTCGGCGTCGCCAGGATGCGTGCCGCCCGGCACCGCTTCGGCTTCGGCCAGCGCGAAATCCGGCGTTGGATAGCCCAATGTCTGACGGGTGTAGGTGTAGGCCTCGTTGTGCATATCCTGATGGAAGGTGGTGAACTGGTACAGGTAACTGTCCTGCTCGCTCGCCATGCCGCCCTCCAACCGGTCCAGCAGCGCATGCTCGACATCGGCGATATATTGCAGTGTTTCGTCCATCTCCAGCAGGGGCAGACCCCAGCGCGTCTCATGATGGATCGCAATCGAGTCGTACACCTTGTCCCCGCGCTCATGCAGGGTGTCGCGCCCGTATTTGCGGCGCAGTATGAAATATTCGTGGAACCAGGCGACGTGGCCGATCTCCCAGCGCAGGGGATTGACGATCTCCAGCTTCGGGCCGATCAGCTGTTCGGCGTCCAGACCATGCACCAGTTCCAGGGTGCGCGCATTGGCGTCGCGCATGATTTCTTTCAGATAGTCGGTGGCAACGGGCTGGGTCATGGGGCAATCTGCGCTGCTAATGGAGATTAGCCTTATAACCCCGGCGGCGAAGCGGTCCAAGTCGGGCAACCGGACGACCGCGAACCGCTGGCAGCGAATTCTGGCCGGGTTGGGCCATCGCGTCCGTGTCGCTGAGAGTTATGATGGGGCGCCCGCGGATATGATGGTGGCGCTGCACGCCTGGCGCAGCGCGGAGTCGATCACGCAGTTTCGCGCCCGATATCCTCACCGGCCATTGGTCGTCGCGTTGACCGGCACCGACATCTACCGCTTCCAGGAGAGCCACCCGGAAGTCACGCGCCGCTCGATGGAGATGGCGGATTGGCTGGTCTGTCTGCACGACCGGGTGGATCAGGATATTCCCGCTGCGTTCAGCGCCAAGCTGACCGTTGCGCCGCAGAGTGCCAAGCCGCTCACCCGGCCGCGCCGGCCTGCGCGGCGTCACTTCGACATCTGCGTTATCGGGCATCTGCGCGAGGAGAAGGATTCGCTGCGGACAGCCTATGCGGTCCGCGACCTGCCTCCGGACTCGCGGCTGCGGGTCATCCATCTGGGCAAGGCGCATGACGAGAGCTGGGCCCGGGACGCGAGGGCGGAGATGGACCGCAATGCGCGATATCTCTGGCGCGGCGAAGTGCCGGGCTGGGCGGTACGGCGTGAGTTCGGCAAGACCCATCTGATGGTGATCAGCTCGATCATGGAGGGCGGCGCCAATGTGGTCTCCGAAGCGCTGGTCGCCGGCGTCCCGGTCATCGCCTCTGACATCTCCGGCAATATCGGTCTTCTGGGCGAAAACTACGCCGGATACTATCCGGTCAAGGATACGGAGGGACTGCGGTCATTGTTGGTCCGGGCGGAAGCCGATCCGGCGTTTCTGACTGATCTGGACCGGCAGTGCCGGGTGCTGGCGCCGCGCTTCACGCCGGAAAACGAGTCGGCGGCGTGGAAATCCGTCCTCGACCGGTTTCAATAGGGGCGGGAGGCCGGTCCATGACGCAACAACCTTTGCAGAGCCAGCTTGGCGGTGCGGATCTGGTGCCGGGTGAAGAGGTCGCGCGCCGCGACGTTCGGCTTGACGAACAGGCCTTCGCGGCCTTCGCGGCGCTGACGGGCGACAATCATCCCATCCATTACGACGAAGGCTATGCGCAGGCCATCGGGTTGAAGGCGCCCATCGCGCACGGCTTGCTGATCACCGCCATGACCGCTCTCGGTGCCACCCCGTTGTCGGACCGGCTGCGGGACAGCATGATCGCCATGCTCGGCATCGAGACCAAGTTCCAGTCGCCGGTTTTCGTGGGCGATACCGTCACCGTCGTCCTGCGCGTGGCGAGCGTCGCGGAAAAATCCGACAATCGCTGCATCGCCGCCTTCGATATCGACGTTCTGTCGGCGGCCGGCGACGTCCATGCGCGCGTCACGCACCGATACATGCTGCGAACATCGATAGAAAGGGATGCCATATCATGAACCCGGAATTCACCGCCTATCCGCTGCCGAAGGGATACACCTTCTCCGCCGCCGTCCGGTCCGGACCGATGCTGGTCATCTCCGGCATGACGGCCACGGACGAGAACCGCCAGATCGTGGGTACGGATCTGGAATCGCAGTGCCGCTACATCTTCCAGAAGATGGGCAAGGTGCTGGAAGAAGCGGGCGCCGGCTTCGGCGATGTCATCGAAACGGTCGATTACGTGACGACGTTCGAGGGCGACGCGAAGACGGCGGATGCCCGCCGCGAATTTTTCGGCGACGGCCCCTACCCGGCGGCCACGGGCGTGAAGGTCGCCGGGTTGATCCGGCCCGGCGCGCTGATCGAGATCAAGGCGATCGCCTGGGTGGGGTAACGCCGGCTTCGGGCTGCGATTGCGCGGGTCCTCGCAGGACAGGTAAGTCCGTATAGGTCGCGATGAAGCGGCGGTCGATCCAGTCCTTCAGGTGCCACATCAACCGGCCCTGCAGGCTCCAGCCGCCGCGCGAGCCGACCGCGTAACGGTCGCCGGTGCTGATCAGGCTGAGATACTTCGATTGCGGGATGTGCGGTACGAGCGGGTCGCCCGCCAGATGGCGTCGCAGATTCTCGGCCAGGGCCGGCCCCTGTTTGACCGCGAAGACGCCGGATTTGGGCCGCGGATGCGCGGCCATCGAGGCGATATCGCCGACCGCGAAGACCTCCGGGTGCGAGACCGACTGCATCGTTTCGCCGATGGCGATGAAGCCTCTGCCATCGATGGAGAGGCCGGCCTCGGCGGGCCAGGATGCGGCCCCTGCCGCCGTCACCCACAGGATCTCGTCGAAAGCTAGCGTCCCGCCATTCTCGCAATGGAGCCGGCCGGCTTCGACGTGGCTGACCCTATGGTTGGTGTGCAGGGCGATGCCGCGCGCGGCGAATGTCCGGTGAAATGCCTTGCGGATACGGGGCAGGTGAGTCGACAGCAGTTCGTCTTCTTCGGTGACCAGGTGGAATTGAAGCCGGTGCGCGTGCGGTCCCTGTAAGAGACGATGTTGCAGGGCGAGCAGCAGCTCGACGCCGCCGGCACCGCCGCCGACAACGGCGATCCGGCACGGTTGGTCGTCTGCGGCAAGGCGAGCCTGCAGCGCCTCCCAGTGCGACAGGAACCCGCTGATTGGCTTGACCGGGACCGTGTGTTCCGCCGCACCGGGAACGTTCTTTGTGGCGGGGGCGGATCCGATATTGATCGACAGCAGGTCTTAGGGATTTGGCGGCCCGCCTGTGCGTTTGACCATTCTGGTTTCCGGATCGAGACCGATAACGGTGTCGTTGACGAAAGTGGCCTTGGCGAATTCGGACAGCGGCGTCAGGTCGATATGCGCGTCTTCGAAGCGATAGTGCCCCGCGATCAGTCCGGGTAGCATGCCGGAATAAGGGGTGTGCACCACGTTGCAGATCAGGGTCAGCCGCGTGTCCGGCGGCGGTGCCATGCCGAAGGCGCGCAACACCGCGACGTGGCTGTGGCCGCCGCCGATCAGCACGAGATGTTTCACGGGGCGGGTTCCGTCATCCGAGATCGGTGCTCTCTTGATGATTGTGCGGCGGGAAGCGCCCAAATATGTGGCATGATCGGCCGGCGGTACAAGAGCGAAACGGAACGGATGTTAGGAACGGCGATCATGACGGAAACCAGCGATGACGTTCGCGCCACCGGCGCCTGCCTTTGTGGCGCCGTGCGATACCAGGTTCGGGGACCCCTGCGGGAGATCATCGCCTGCCATTGCAGCCAGTGCCGCCGGATGAGCGGCCACCACGTGGCCGCGACGGCGACGGCGCGCGAGAACCTTGAAATTACGGGGCGCGACTCCCTGACCTGGTTTCGAGCCTCGCCGGACGCGCAGCGCGGCTTCTGCGCCAAATGCGGATCGACCCTGTTCTGGGAAGCGGATGCCCGGGATTACACCGCGATTTATGCGGGGTCGCTCGATGCGGGATCGGGGCTCACGCTGGCGGCGCACATCTTCGTCGCCGACAAGGGCGACTATTACGAACTCACCGACGGCCTGCCGCAGTTCGAGGGGTATAGCCAGAATATGCAAGTCCCCAAGACCTAGGTTACAGCGCCGGCTCCCGACGCGCCTCGGCGGTGATCCAAGTGCGGAATGTCTGGATATTGGTTTCGGTCCGGCGTTCCTCCGGATAGACCACGTAGTAGGCCCACTCGCCGGGCAAGGTCAGATCGAAGGGCTTCACCAGCCGCCCGGCCGCCAAATCGTCATCGACCAGAGGCGTCGCGCCGAGCGCCACACCTTGGCCGTCGATCGTCGCCTGCAGCAGGACATGCGCGTGGCTGAAACTCGGTCCGCGCACCGGATCGATGCCGTCGACGCCGGCCGCCAGCAGCCAGGTCCGCCAATCGTAGCTCGCCGGCCGTTCGTGCAGCAGCACATGATGGCGCAGGTCGCCCGGCACTTTCAGCGGATGCGGCCCTTCCGCGACGAGCTTCGGGCTGCACACCGGGAAGACGTCCTGGCGCATCAGAAGGTGGGATTCCAGCCCCGCCCAGATTCCGCGGCCGAACCGGATCGCGATATCGACATCGTCGCGGGCGAAATCGACCAGATCGTCTTCGGCGGAGAACCGCAAATCGATTTCCGGATGTTCGGTGCTGAACCGGACCAGGCGCGAGACCAGCCACTTCGCCCCGAAGGACGGCATGACGCTGATCGTGAGCGGGTCGCCGCCGCCGGCCGCGGTGATCTGCTGCGTGGCGTCGGCCAGAATTTCCAGCGCGCGGCGTACCGAGTGGAGGTAGTGCTGGCCGGGTTCCGTCAGCAACAGCGCGCGGTTCAGCCGTTTGAACAGCGGCACGTCGAGCCAGGTTTCCAGCGCCTTGATCTGATGGCTCACCGCTGCCTGGGTCACGTTCAGCTCGTTCGCCGCGCGGGTGAAGCTCAGATGCCGTCCCGCCGCTTCGAAGGCGCGCAAAGATTTCAGCGGCGGCAGGCGATCGACCATCGTTTGGTCCTTGGGTTCGGATTAGTTTTTTTTATGTATATGCCAAAATTTGATCGTTTGTGGAAGGACGGAATTCGCCCTAAATACCAATCAATACGCTGAAACATTGACCCACGAGGCGGCGCCGACCCGATGTCGCCGCATAAGGAGAATGACGATGAATACGCAACCGACGCTATGCAGCGAAGCGACCGCACCCGCGCCGTTTCAGGCCGGTGCGATCATGTCCTTCCTTTCCACTGCCGCCATTCGGACGGCGTGTACGGTCCAGGTCTGGCGGGAACGCGCCCGGCAACGCCAGACTCTGGCGACGTTAAACGACCGCATGCTGGCGGATATCGGGATCGACCGCGTCGCGGCGAACGTGGAGGCGTCGAAACCCTTCTGGCGGGCCTAGACGCCAATAGCGCGGGTCATCGGATCTTGACGACGACCTTGCCGATGACCTTGCGCTGCTGGATGACCTCCAAGGCTTCCTTGGTCTGTTCGAGCGGGAAGACCTGGCTGACCTTCGGCTTCAGTTTTCCCTCGACGAACCAGCGGTTCAGATCCATATAGCCGCGCTCGACGACGCTCGGGTCGGTGATGCGGTAGGCGCCCATCGCCATGCCGACGGCGGAGACGTTCTTCACCAGCAGATGGTTGGACGGGATCTGCTGGATGTCGCCGCCGGCGAAACCAATGATCACCAGCCGGGCGTCGGGGTTGACGCAGCGCAGTGACTGTTTGAAGACGTCGCCACCGACCGGATCGAACACCACATCGGCGCCGCCGACCAGATCCTTGACCCGCTCGCGGATGTCTTCGTTCGACGTGTTGATCAAATGGTCGGCACCGTATTCCTTGGCCACGGCCAGCTTCTCGTCCGTGCTGGCGGTCGCGACGACCGTCGCACCCATGGCTTTGCCGATATCGACGCAGGCGAGGCCGACACCGCCGGCCGCCCCGTGCACCAGCAGCACTTCACCCGCCTGCATGTCGACGCGCTTGTGCGTCAGCGCCACGGCGCCGGTCGCGTAAGCGACGGGGAAGCTGGCGGCCGTGACGTAATCCATGCCTTCCGGCATCGCCACAACGCTCGATTCCTCGACGACGGCTTCTTCCGCGTAACCACCGCCATGCAGATTGGCCATTACCCGGTCGCCCGGCTTGAACTTGGTGACGGCGTCGCCCACCTCGATCACTTCGCCGGCGCATTCCAGGCCGGGCGAGAAGGGGATCTCGGGCTTGTACTGATAGGTGCCCGCGATCACCAGGATATCGGCGAAATTGCCGCCCGCTGCATGGACCGCGATGCGGACCTGACTGGGTCCGGGTGTCGGCTCGGGAACGTCCTCGTCCAGTTGCAGGACATCGAGTTCACCCAGATTGTGGACGCGGATCGCGCGCATGGAGTTCTCCTTGGCTTCTAGAATGAAAGGGTCGGCGCCGGCCGGACCATGCCGACAAGGGCGCCGTTGCAATTTTCGATCGGAACGGTGACCAGCGCGTCGAGCTGCGCCGCCATATCGTCGTCCAGCGCGCCGATGCGCCGCAGGACCGCCGTCAGCATATATTGCGAACCGCGCGCCGCGCCGTCGTCGCATTTCAGCGCCACGCCGAGCCCGTATTCCGGCAAGGCGGCGCAGAACACGCCTTCCGCTCCGGTCTTGACGAAGATCGCTTCACCGGCGACCGACATGAGCGTGGTGCAGTAGCGGTCGGTGCCGGCGACCATGAAGGGTTCCGCCGCGACCGCCTTGCGCAGCCGCCGTGCCGCCTCGGCCCGTGCCGGCGGCAGGCCGTCCGGTGCGCCGAGTTGCGCGAAGGCGTAGGCCAGATTCGACAACGGCACCGCCCAGGTCGGGACCGAACAGCCGTCTGTGCCGCGCGGCGCCTTGGACAGGTCCAGACCGCATATGGCTTCCAGAATACCGAGGATGCGTTGCTGCACGGGGTGGGTCGGCTGCGTGTAACCCTCGAGCGGTTCCCCCAAATGGTGTGCCACGGACAGCATCCCGGCATGCTTGCCGGAACAGTTGTTGTTGATGTCGCCCGGCGTCTCGCCGGCGCGCACCATGTCGTGCAGGGTTGCCTGGTGATGGCGCGGCCAATGGGCGCCGCAGGCCAGCGCGTCTTCGGACAGGCCGATGCGGGTCAACCATTGACGGACGGTGTCGATATGCCGCGGCTCGCCGCTATGCGACGCGCAGGCGATGGCGAGCTCCGCGTCGCTCAACCCGAACGCGTCTGCAGCTCCCGACTCGACCAGTGGCAGAGCCTGCAGAACCTTTATCGCGGAACGGGGATAGACCGGTGCATCGATGTCGCCCCATTGCAGCGCCACCTTGGCGTGCGTATCGACCACCGCGACGCGGCCGCGATGCACGCTTTCGACCATGTCGCCGCGGGTCACTTCGACCAGCACCGGGTTGCCCGAATCCTGCGGCAGCGCCACCGTGGCCGCTCTTTCCGTCTTTGCGTCGTCCATCGCGGCATTATTCATGCGATCGAGGCCGACGCAACTTGCCACCGCCGGGTCGGGCGTGCGAATTTCCGCGCCATGCGAGGTTTCTTTGGAATCGGCGTCGAGCGCATCTCGAAACCGATGAATGTGGGCAATCTGTTCCGCTCGGCGCACGCCTTCGGGGCGGACTTCGTGTTCGCGATCGCGCCGGCGGTCGATCTGCGTGAGCTCTACAAATCCGACACCTCGCAGACCGCAAAGCATGTTCCGCTTTACCAGCACGACACGGTCGCGGCGATGAAATTGCCGGAAGGCTGCCAGCTTGTCGGTGTCGAACTGCTTGACGATGCGGTCGATTTGCCCAGCTTCACCCACCCGGAACAAGCGGCCTATGTGCTCGGACCGGAGAAGGGCTCCCTGTCGCCGGAACTGGTCGCACGCTGCGATCATACGGTCAAAATTTCGACAAAGTTCTGCGTCAATGTCGGTGTCGCCGGGGCGATTCTGATGTACGACCGGCTGATTACGCGCGGCCGGCACGCGCCGCGGCCGCCATCGCCGGGCGGTCCGGTCGAGGAGCTGCCGCCGCATCAGCATGTCGGGCGATTTTCCCGGCTAGACCGTTGATCCTGAAGTTTGTGGAATTGAGTTCGATGCAGCAGTTGACCTTCGCCCGGCTGGCCGGCGCTCTTATCGCTTTATGTTTTCCCCTGACGGTGCAAGCGGCGGAAACGTCGTTGGGCACATTCAAGGACTGGCAAGCCTATTCGTTCCCCGAGAGCGGCAAGACGGTGTGCGTCGTTTGGGGCGGGCCGCAAAAGTCGGAAGGCAAGTACAAGAAGCGCGGCGATATTCGCGTGTTCATCGCGCATCGCCGCTGGACCAAGCCCAAGCGGGTGCACGAGATCAGCTTCGAAGCGGGGTACACCTTCAAGAAGGGATCAGAGGCGACCGTTACGATCGATGGCAAGAAGTTCGTCCTGTTTACCGATGGCGACACCGCCTGGAATCGGGAACCGAAAGACGATGCCGCCATGGTGCGCGCCATGCGGGTGGGCAAAAAGCTGGTGATTCAAGGCGTTTCCAGCCGCGGCACCAAGACCAAGGACAGCTATTCCCTATTTGGATTTACCGCCGCGCACAACGCCATCAACAAGGCGTGCAAGGTAAAATAGCTGGCGGTTTGTGTTGTATCGGCGTCACGAACCGTCCGCACAACGAACAGTGATTAGATCGCGTTCTTCGAAGCCACGAACAATTCTGTGACATAGGGGACCGTAACCGTCCCGTCTGCGTTCCCGTGTTCGGCGGCGAGCGCGCGCAGCGCGTCTTCGACGGCTTCCTGTCCCAGCTTGGCGACCGTCGGTTTCATGGTCCGGCGCGACATCATGGTGCCCACGAACTTGTCGGAATCGATGACACGTTCCCAGGGATGTTCCAGCCGTTCCGCCGCTTTCCCCCATTCGAACGCTTCGAACTCGGACAACAGGTCGATGTCACGGTAATTGCGGGAATAAGTCGGGTCGTTGGTCTCGACATAGGTTTCATGCGCGTCGAGCAGGGCGCTGCGCTGCCACACGCGGTTATTTTGAATGACTGACAATAGTCCGCCCCCGGCCAACAGCCGATCGGCGGCGGCGTAGAAGACGGGGCGGTCGAAGAACTGGATCGCCTGTCCGACATTGACGACGCCGAGCGAGCCGTCATCGAAAGGCAAGGCCTCCGCGGTGCCTTCGACATAGGCGATGCCGTCTTCCGGCGGTGTCGATTCCTGGGCCTGCCGCCGCATATCGGTTCCCGGTTCGACACCGGTCACCCCCCAACCGTCGCCAAGCGCGCGTTTCAGAGCGCGCGTCGAGATGCCGGTCCCCGCACCCACATCGATGGCGGTCTGCGGCGCTTCCGGCGCCCGATTGGCCAGCTCGGCCAGCAACGACTCGGGATAATCGGGCCGATTGGCCTGGTAACGGGCGGCCAGCCCGTCGAATGGATTGCTGTCACTCATGGAGAAGGCGCTATCCGTTGTTGGCCGCTTCCGCCTCGAATTCTGCGGCAAGCGTCTTCTCCATCTTCTCCAGATCTTCTGGCACGGGCAAGCCTTCCGCCCGCATCGTCGCCAGCATCTGCTGCAGGCGCATGAATATTTCATGCCGGTCGCCCTGATCACCTTCCATCGCATCGAACAAGAGGGACAGGGTCGCTTCGTATTCGTCCTGATCCATGGTCGTTCCTCGATTGGTTTCGTCGAGTGAGTCTGGCGCATACGGCGCCTCGGGTATTTGACCTGAATCAGTCCTGCCTTGTGATCGCCGCGCGACGGGCTATATCTAGACGCCATGACGAGCACGCAAACAGACAGCGATACGGCGGACCCGAGGATCGATCTGGTCGGTATGGACCGGGACGACCTCAAGGGCGTGACGGACGCGCTGGGCGAACCCGCCTATCGCAGCCGGCAGCTCTACCAATGGATTTATCAGCGCGGCGTCACCGATTTCGCCGAGATGCACAATCTTTCCAAGGCGACGCGGGCCAAGCTCGACGAGACCTACCGCATCGGTCGGCCCGCAGTCGGGACCGCGCAGCAATCGGTCGATGGCACGCGCAAATGGTTGCTTGGTTTCGCCGACGGCAATCTGGCGGAAACCGTCTTCATCCCGGAAGAACCGCGCGGCACGCTCTGCGTCTCCAGCCAGGTCGGCTGCACGCTTACCTGCTCATTCTGTCATACCGGTACCCAGCGGTTGGTGCGCAATCTGGAAGCGTCCGAGATCGTTGGCCAGATCATGTTGGCGCGCGATGCGCTGGACGCCTGGCCGGCGGCCGCGGTGAACCGGCCGCTCACCAACATCGTCATGATGGGAATGGGAGAGCCGCTGTACAATTTCGAGAACGTCAAGAAGGCGCTCTCCATCGTCATCGACGATGAGGGGCTGGCCATGTCGCGCCGCCGGGTGACCTTGTCGACCTCGGGTATCGTGCCGGAGATCCGCCGCTGCGGGCGGGAGATCGGCTGCATGCTCGCGATCTCGCTGCACGCCGTACATGACGAACTGCGCGACGAACTGGTGCCGATCAACCGGAAATACAAGATCGCAGAGCTTATGGACGCCTGCCGCGACTACAGCACCTTGTCGAACGCGCGGCGCATCACCTTCGAATATGTCATGCTGAAGGGGGTTAACGACTCGCTCGCCGAGGCGCGTGAGCTGGTGCGGTTGATGTCGGACATCCCGTCCAAAGTGAATTTGATCCCCTTCAATCCGTGGCCCGGATCGGTCTACGAATGTTCCAGCAATAATGCGATCGACCGCTCCGCCGCGCTGTTGCGCGACGCGGGCGGTGTCGCTCCGGTCCGCAGCCCGCGCGGACAGGTCATCATGGCCGCCTGCGGCCAACTCAAATCGGCCAGCGTCCGGCAGCGGCGCTCGGCGGCGGCGCAATAGACCGCCTCGGACACTCAAAGGGAGAAACGCATTATGGCATCGAACGAAAAGGCATTGATCGTCGGCACGGGACCCGGGCTCAGCGCCTCGCTGGCCCGGCTGTTCGCCAAGGAAGGCGTGCAGGTCGCCGTTGCCGCCCGCAACGCGGACAAGCTTTCTGACCTTGCTTCGGAGATCGGCGGTTCGGCGCATCAGTGCGATGCTTCGGATCCGGCCTCCGTCGATGCGATGTTCGCTGATGTGACCGGCGCCATCGGCGAGCCCGATATCGTCGTCTACAACGCCAGCAACCGCGGCGGCCGCGGCCCGGTCACCGAGCTGGATGCGGAAGCGGTACGCCAGGCGATCCTGATCTCTTGCTATGGCGGGTTTCTGGTGTCCCAGGCGGCGGCGAAGCAGATGACCGCGCGCCAAAGCGGCACGATCCTGTTGACCGGCGCGTCGGCCAGCTACAAGGGCTATCCGAACTCGTCATCCTTCGCGATGGGCAAGTTCGGGTTGCGTGGCTTGGCGCAGAGCCTCGCCCGCGAACTGGCGCCGCAGAATATCCATGTGGCCCACTTCTGCATCGATGGCGGCATCATGGTCAGCCCGACCGATGACCGGACGGTCGCGCGCGGTGCCGATGGGACGCTGGATCCGGACGCGATTGCCGAAACCTATCTGCATGTCCACCGCCAGCACCGCAGCGCCTGGACCTGGGAAGTCGAACTGCGCCCCTGGGTGGAAAGTTTCTAAGCCGGGTTATTGTTCCCCCCACCCCACCCCTCCCCCCTGGGGAGAGGGTTGGGGTGAGGGGAACAAT
>JAPPPC010000397.1 GCA_028817685.1 Rhodospirillaceae bacterium | reverse complement strand
CCAGAACGTAGCTTAAATCGCCGCCAAACCTGTCCAGCGATTGGGGAGCACCTCAGTCATCGAGAGGGTCGTGGAGGCCGTCCAGACCAGAATGTCCGGAAAGAAGGCGGCTTTTGCGGAATCCTTCGTCCGCCGATTCTACGAAAATGTGGCACCGGGCGACATCGTCTCGGAAGAAACCGAGGATTTGTACGGCGCTGCGCTGTCTCTGTGGGGCTTTGCGGCCAGCCGTAAGCCGAAAACCGCCAAGGTCCGCGTTTACAATCCCGGTTTCGATCAGCATGGCTGGCACTCGACCCACACCGTGATCGAAATCGTGCATGACGACATGCCGTTCCTGGTCGACTCCGTGTCGGCCGATCTGAACCATCAAGGCATCACCATCCATCAGTTGATCCATCCTGTATTCGAGGTCAATCGCAGCAAGGATGGCAAGGCGTTGTCGATGGCTGCCGCGGCGGATGACGGCAATGGCGCCGTGCGCGAATCCTGCATCCATATCCAGATCGACGAACAGCCGACGGAAAGCGTCCGCAAGGAGATGGAGCTGCGGGTCCGCGGTATCCTGTCCGACGTGCGCGCCGCCGTCGGAGACTGGCAAGCGATGCGGCAGCTGGTCGCCGACGAGATCGGCCGCCTGAAGAAGAGCGCCCCGATCAAGATCGCAAAGGCGGAGCGTGAAGAGTTGTCCGCGTTTCTGGCTTGGCTGTACGACGATCACTTCACCTTCCTTGGCTATCGTGAAGTGAGCTACAGCGGTACCGGCAAGAAGGCCCGCATGACCGTGGTGCAGGACAGCGGCCTCGGCGTGCTGCGTGAGCCAGAGGTGGAGGTCTTCGAAGGGCTGCGGAATTTGGGTGGGCAGACCCCGGAAGTGCAGGCCTTCGTTCGGGCGCCCGAATTGTTGGTGATCACCAAAGCCACGCGGCGATCGACGGTGCACCGCAGCGTGCCCATGGACGTGATCGTCCTCAAACCTTTCGCCGACAAGGGCAAAGTCGTCGGCATGAAGCTGATAGCGGGTCTCTTCACCTCGGTCGCATACAGTGAAACGCCGACCAAAATCCCACTTTTGCGCCGCAAGGTCGCTGCCGTGGTCGAGAATTCCGGTTATGACGCCGGCAGTCATGACGGCAAGGCGCTGATCCACGTGCTGGAGGATTATCCGCGCGACGAGCTGTTCCAAAGCGACCTCGACATGCTGACCCATGTGGCCCATGGCATCGTGCGGCTGCAGGAACGCCAGCGGATCGCCCTGTTCCTGCGGCGAGACCCATACGAACGCTACGTCTCGGCCATGGTCTATCTGCCGCGCGAGCGCTTCAATACCGGTCTGCGGAAAGCCTATGACGGAATTCTGTCCCGTGCTTTCAACGGATCGGTTCAAGCGATCTTCACGCATGTTTCCGATGAATTGCTTGGGCGCTGGTTGTTCATCGTCAAAACGACGCCGGGCGCGATCCCCGACTTCGATACGAAGGAAATCGAGGACAGGCTGCGCGACGCGGCACGCACTTGGCAGGACCGGTTGGAGCAGGCGCTGATCGAGAATCTCGGCGAAGCGCGCGGCAATCTTCTGTTCAAGAAGTATCGGGACGCTTTCCCGACCGGCTATTTGGAGAGTTACAGCGCGCAAACGGCAGTGTTCGATATCGCGCGGATCGAGGAAGCGTTCGACAGTCAGACGCTCGGGATGAACCTCTACCGGCCGATCGAGGCGGAAGAGAACGAACTCTCTTTCAAAATCTACAATGTCGGCGAGCCGATTGCGCTCAGCGATATCCTGCCCCGTCTGGAGAATATGGGACTGAAGGTGATCCGGGAGACGCCGGCGGACATCAGTCCGGCGGGTGTCGAACGGCCGGTCTACCTGCACGATTTCGGACTTTTGACCGAAGACGGTGCCGCCGTCGACTATACGGCCGTCCGTCAGGTCTTTCACGACAGCTTCGCCCGGGTGTGGCGCGGCGACATTGAGGATGATGGGTTTAACAAGCTCGTTTTGAGCGCCAATCTCGACTGGCGCGAAGTCGTGATGCTGCGGGCCTATTGCAAGTATCTGCGCCAGGCCCGTATCCCGTTCAGCCAAGCCTATATGGAAGAAACGCTGGCCCGTTATCCCGACCTAACGCGGCTTCTCGTTCGGCTGTTCAAGCTGCGTTTCGATCCGGATTTCGACGGTGACCGCGAAGGTCTTGAGGCAACGATCGAAACCGCGATCGATCAAGAGTTGGACCGGGTCGCCAATTTGGACGAAGACCGTATCCTGCGGCGTTACCGCAACCTTATTCAGGAGACGCTGCGTACCAATTTCTTCCAGGAAACCGCCGACGGTGAGGTTAATTCCTACCTTTCCTTCAAGTTCAACAGTCAGGCACTCGACGATTTGCCGGAACCGCGGCCTTTGCGCGAGATCTCCGTCTACAGCCCACGTTTCGAGGCCGTACATCTGCGCTTCGGTATGGTCGCGCGGGGCGGGTTGCGTTGGTCGGACCGGCGCGAGGATTTCCGTACGGAGATTCTCGGTCTGGTGAAAGCGCAGCAGGTGAAGAACGCAGTCATCGTGCCGGTCGGGTCAAAGGGCGGGTTCGTGTTGAAGAAAGCGCCGCCGCCCAGCGATCGTGAGGCTTTCCAGGCGGAAGGTGTCGCCTGCTACCAGCTCTTCGTCCGCGCCATGCTTGAGATAACCGATAATCTCGTTGACGGTGGTGTGGTTTCGCCGAACCGTGTGGTGCGCAAGGATGAAGACGATCCCTATCTGGTCGTTGCGGCGGACAAAGGGACGGCGACCTTCTCCGATATCGCGAATGAGATTGCCGTTTCACTTGGCCATTGGCTTGGTGACGCCTTCGCATCCGGCGGGTCGGCCGGATACGATCACAAGGGGATGGGTATCACCGCGCGCGGCGCTTGGGAGTCGGTCAAGCGCCATTTCCGCGAGATGGGCCGCGACACGCAAAGCGAGGACTTCACCGCCGTCGGCTGTGGCGATATGTCGGGCGACGTCTTCGGGAATGGCATGTTGTTGTCCCGCCACATCAAGCTCGTTGGCGCGTTCAACCATCTGCATATCTTCATCGACCCGGATCCGGACCCGGCGGCCAGCTTCGCGGAGCGACAACGTTTGTTCGACCAGCGCGGCGGGTGGAACGACTATGACGAAAAACTGATCTCGAAAGGCGGCGGCGTCATCGACCGTAGCGCGAAATCCGTTTCCTTGACCCCCGAGATGCAGAAACTATTCGGTATCGAAGAAGCCTCGCTGACACCGAACGCGCTGATCAGCGCCATGTTGCGCGCCGAAGTTGATCTGCTGTGGTTTGGCGGTATCGGCACCTATATAAAGGCCTCCGCCGAATCCCAAGGCGACGCCGGCGATCGAGCCAATGACGGCTTGCGCGTCAATGGTAACGAGCTGCGCTGCAAAGTCGTGGGCGAGGGGGCCAATCTCGGCGTTACGCAGCTGGGCCGTATCGAATATGCGCGCG
>JAPPPC010000369.1:930-3488 GCA_028817685.1 Rhodospirillaceae bacterium | reverse complement strand
AAGCGGCGCGGCGGCGCGGTCAACGACATGACCTTGAGCACCGGTCAAACGCCGGTCGTGACCAAGGCAAAGCTCTCCATTGCGGTGTTCAAGCTGCGCGAGGGCATGAATGTCGGCGTCAAGGCGACGTTGCGGCGCGACCGCATGTTCGACTTCCTCGACCGCCTGGTGAATGTCGCCTTGCCGCGTGTGCGGGACTTCCGCGGCCTGTCCAGCAAGAGTTTCGATGGGCGTGGCAATTTTGCGATGGGCTTGAAGGAGCAGATCGTGTTCCCGGAGATCGATTACGACAAGGTCGATACGATCCGCGGCATGGACATCGTTATCTGCACCACGGCGCCGACCGACGAAGAAGCGTTGGCGCTGCTCAAGGGCTTCAACATGCCGTTTACCAGCTAGACGGAAAACCGGAGAAATCTGAGATATGGCGAAAAAGAGCGCAATCGAGAAAAACAAGCGGCGCCGCCGGATGGCAAAGAAATATTCCGGCCGCAGGGCCCGCCTGCTCGCGATCGCGAACGATCGAACCCAGCCGCAGGAGGAACGGTTTGCCGCCCGCCTGAAACTGGCGGAACTGCCGCGCAACAGCGCGCCGAACCGAATTCGCAATCGCTGCGAAGTGACCGGCCGGCCGCGCGCGTTCTATCGCAAATTCAAGATCTCTCGAATTGCGCTACGCGAATTGGCCTCGAACGGGATGATCCCGGGCATGGTCAAGTCGAGTTGGTAGGAGAAGACCCAGAATGACGATGACCGATCCATTGGGTGATATGCTCACCCGTATTCGCAACGGACAGCGTTGCGGTATGTCGACGGTAAACTGTCCGGCATCGAAGCTGCGCGCGAACGTGCTGGATGCGTTGCAGCGCGAAGGCTATATCCGTGGCTTCAGCTGGAGCGAACTGTCCAAGGGCATCAAGGAAATCACCATCGAGCTGAAATACAGCAATGGCGATCCGGTGATCCGTGAAATTTCCAGGGTCTCGAAACCCGGGCGGCGGGTCTATTCCAAGATCAAGGATTTGCCGCGTGAGTATAACGGGCTGGGCGTGTCGATCCTGTCGACTCCGCGCGGTGTGTTGTCCGATGCCGAGGCGCGCGAAGCCAATGTCGGCGGCGAAATCCTGTGCAAGGTGTTTTAGGAGGTTTAACCGATGTCACGCGTTGGTAAAAACCCAGTCGAGATTCCCAGCGGCGTCGAAGTTTCGATCGTCGATGGCATCCTGACCGCGAAGGGCAAGTTGGGCGAAGAAACCGTGCCGCTCACCGATGTCGTCGATGTGACGATGGAGGAGAATAAGGTCTCGGTGAAGCCGCGCGACGAGTCGAAACAGTCCCGGTCGATGTGGGGAACCACACGAAGCCTGGTGCAGAATGCCGTAACCGGCGTCTCGGAAGGCTTCACCAAGAAGCTGGAGATCGTTGGTGTTGGCTATCGGGCGCAGATGCAGGGCAAGACGCTCAACCTGCAGCTCGGCTACAGCCATGACATTCCCTATCCGGTGCCGGAAGGGATCACGATCGCGTTGGAAGGCGATCGCGGCAATGTCATCGCCGTGACCGGACCCAACAAGCAGCAGGTCGGTCAGGTCGCCAGTGAGATCCGCGGGTTCCGCAAGCCGGAGCCGTATAAGGGCAAGGGTGTCCGCTACAGCGACGAATATGTCCTCCGCAAGGAAGGCAAGAAGAAGTAAAGGCCAAGGCGATGATGAAATCACGGCAGCTATTCGAACGGCGCAAGAAGCGCAACCGGTACCAGTTGCGCAAGCGTGGCGGCGGGAAACCGCGTCTTTCCGTATTCCGGTCCAGCAAGCACATCTATGCCCAGCTGATCGACGATGGCGAAGGGCGCACGGTTGCCTCGGCATCGTCGCTGGAAAAGGCGCTGGCCGAGACGCTTAAGACGGGTGCGGACAAGGATGCGGCGGTCGAGGTCGGCAAGCTGATCGCCAGCCGCGCCAAGGAAGCCGGGGTCGAGAAGGTAGTGTTCGACCGTGGCGGCTACCGGTTCCACGGTCGGGTCAAGGCGTTGGCCGACGCCGCCCGCGAAGCCGGCCTGAATTTCTAGGAACGAGGACGAAGCATGGCACGCAATACGAGAAACTCCCGGGATTCGCGCGGTGGACGCCGCCGCGATAACGTGCCGAGAGAAGAATCGGAAATTCAGGAAAAGCTGGTCCACATCAACCGTGTGGCCAAGGTCGTCAAGGGCGGCCGGCGGTTCGGTTTTTCCGCGCTGGTCATCGTCGGCGACGGTAAGGGCCGTGTCGGCCATGGCTCGGGCAAGGCCCGCGAAGTGCCGGAAGCCATTCGTAAGGCGACGGAAAGTGCGAAACGCACCTTGCGCCGGATCCCGCTGCGCGAGGGCCGTACCCTGCATCACGATGTCGCCGGCCGGTTCGGCGCCGGTCGGGTCTATCTGCGTGCGGCACCTCCGGGGACCGGCATCATCGCGGGCGGCCCGATGCGCGCGGTTTTCGAAATGCTGGGCGTCTCCGACGTGGTCGCGAAATCGATCGGATCGTCGAACCCGCACAACATCGTGAAAGCGACCTTCG
>JAPPPC010000369.1:0-920 GCA_028817685.1 Rhodospirillaceae bacterium | reverse complement strand
ACCTTCGAGGAGCTGACCAATTGCGTGTCGCCACGTCAGGTGGCGGCCAAACGGGGTAAGAAGGTCGGTGATATCGTCGGCCGCCGTGATCCGAGCGAGGAAACGCGGGAGGCCGCCGATGGCTGATAAGAAAAAAGCGACGGTCACGGTCACGCAGATTGGCAGCCCGATCCGCCGTCGCGGCGACCAACGTGCGACCCTGATTGGTCTGGGTCTGAACAAGATGCACAAGACCCGGGTTCTCGAAGACACACCGTCGGTCCGCGGCATGATTGATAAGGTAAGCCACCTCGTCCGAGTCGAAGAGGCTGGTTGAACGCCGTTGGATCGGGCGAACTGGGAATAAAGTTATGAAATTAAACGAACTTTCCGATAATTCAGGCGCGCGCAAGAACCGCAAGCGGGTTGGCCGCGGTCCGGGGTCGGGCACCGGCAAGACCGCCGGGCGCGGCATGAAGGGCCAAAAGTCGCGCAGCGGCGTGTCGATCAAGGGCTTTGAAGGCGGGCAGATGCCGTTGTATCGGCGGTTGCCGAAGCGCGGTTTCAACAACATTTTCCGCAAGCAATTCGTTGAGCTTGGGACCGGCCGGCTGCAAGCGGCGATCGACGCCAAGAAAGTCGATGCCAAGAAGGAAATCACCGCCGAGAGTCTGGTCGAGGCCGGCGTGCTGCGTCGCGCCAAGGACGGTGTTCGGCTTCTTGTAAATGGCGAGTTGAGTGCAAAGGTTACGATTACCGTCGCGGGCGCTTCAAAGGGCGCTGTTGCGATGGTGGAGAAGGCCGGCGGATCGGTTACGGTGACGGAAAGCGCCAATAAAGCCGCCAGAGCATAAAAGTAACAGCAAGCAGCTCCGGCAGAAGCTCCCGCGTAACCACTAAGCCGTTGACGCATGGCATCGGCTGCAGACCAGCTAGCATCG
>JAPPPC010000873.1 GCA_028817685.1 Rhodospirillaceae bacterium | reverse complement strand
TCCTCCCTTATGAAAACACCTCAGGGTGTCCCAGGGGCGCTGATGTCAGACACTTGGCGCCCATCTGGCTCAAATTGCGCGCACCGCGGCCGCCGCTCGCCTCTTGCGGCGTCTTCACACCCCGGTCGCGAAGACCCAGAACCGATACCGTGGCATCTTGAACGGCTTCCGCGAGCGGCCGCGAAACGGATGTCACGTAAAGCGTTTCCGATCCCGTCGCAGACGGTCCCGCCGCGTTGAAATGCAATTCCATGGCGGCATCCGCACCCCAAGCTTTGGCATCATTGTACGCTGCCACGATACCGCCGGAATCACGAAAAAAAACCTTTGCCTCCGCATCATCCACCTGTGCGACATGATCGACGATCATGGCGGCGAGATCCGAGTTCCAGGCATATTCAGAGCTATCGATTGGCGACACGCCTGACGCGCCCGGCTGCCTTTCGGTATGTCCAACGACGATGGCGAGCTTAATCATTGATTGTTTCCATTCCAATCGCACAATTATAAATTTGATGATACCGGACACGCCGACCGTGTCCAGCCGTTAAGCGCTTTCCGTGCAGGCGCATGGCCATACGGTGCTTCATCCAAGACCATGTTCGGTTGCCGTATCCTCGTCTCTTCGGCTGGCGCGTTGTGATTGCCTTGGGCTAAGCTTCCGATGCAAGCGGGAGCGCAACGCGCGGGCGCCCACCGAAGGGAGAGCTGTGATGGCGACAACTCTGACCGTAACACCGTTGAGTGACGCGATGGGCGGCGAGATTGCCGGGATCGATCTTCGCGACCCGCTGGACGATGCAACCTTCGGCGCGATCGAAGACGCGTTGGACGAACACATGGTCATCGTCTTTCGCGACCAGGACCTGAATCCCGCCACCCTGGCGACATTCGGGCAGCGCTTCGGCACGTTGCGGCCGCATGCCCTGGAAAACTACCGGCACCCGGAACACCGGGATGTTTCCTACATCCGAAATGTCGACGACGACGGTAATTTCGATCCGTTCGGAAAGGTCCGGGCATCGACTTGGCACGCCGATGCCACTTACGAAGCCGACCTGCCGCGTGCGGCCATCCTGCACGCCAAGGAGATTCCCGCCACCGGGGGCGGCACCATTTTCGCCAATATGTGCGCTGCCTTCGACGCTCTTCCAATGGAGATGCAAGAGAGACTTTCCGGCCTGGTTGCGCTGCATGGCTACACGACCGGTCCCGCCGGTAGCTATTATCAAGGCAAGAATGACTACGCGAACTCCTATCCGGAGCAACGCCGACCCGGCGTGCTACCGCATCCCCGTACGGGCCGACCGATCCTGTTCGTCAATCCGATGCATGTACACGGCTTCGAAGGCCTTGAAGAGGACGAAGCACTGGCACTTGTCGAAGATATGGCGTCCCACGCGGAACAGGACCGGTTCGTCTATCACCATCATTGGCGAGTCGGCGACGTGCTGGTCTGGGATGAGCAGGCGACCATGCATCGCGGTGCCGGTGACACGCCCGACGGTCAGCGGCGCGTTCTGCTGCGCACCATCGTCTACCCGAGTTGAGCCATCATGATGCCGTCCGACACCCAACGTCCCCTCGAATTCGGCTGGTTTCTGCCAACAGCCGGCGACAGCAGTGCCTACGGTTTGCCGGAAGCCAGCATCGACCCCAGCCCGGACCATTTCCACAAGGTTGTCGCGGCGGCCGAGAGTGCCGGTTTCGAATATTTGCTGATCCCGGTGGGCGCCAGCTGCTGGGAAGCCTATATGGCGGGTGCCTTCATGGCGGCGCAAAGCAGCCGGATCGCACCGCTCATCGCGGCACGGCCGGGCTACGTCAACCCGGTGTTGCTGGCCAAGATGATTGCGACCTTCGACCAATTGTCCGGCGGCAGAATTTGCGTCAACTTGATCGCCGGTCAGGCCGAAGCCGAGGTTTTGGGCGAGGGTATCCGCTACGCCAAGGAAGACCGTTATGCGTTGATGGATGAAGAGGTTTCGATCCTGAAGGCCCTGTGGACGGCGAAAGAGCCGGTCGACTTCAACGGTCAATTCCATACATTAAAGGGGGCGAGCATCAACCCGCAGCCGTTGCAGCAGCCCCATCCGCGCTTCTATCTCGGCGGCGGTTCGGAGGAAGCCTGGAACCTGTCGGCGAAACATTCCGACGTCCATCTGTTCTGGGGCGATACGCCGGAACGTATCGCCGCCAATATCGCAGACATCCAAGACCGCGCCGCCCAACACGGCCGGGCCGACGCGATCGGCTTCGGCATGCGGTTGCAGATCGTCTGCCGGGAGACGGAAAGCGAAGCCATGGAGGCTGCCGATCAGCTGATTCGCCACATGCCGGAGGCCGCCCGCGACCTATTGAAACAGCGCGTCGCCAATTCCAAAGCGAATCAGCGGGTGCAGGAACTGGCGGCGGAGAAAGGGTTATGGATCGCGCCGCATCTGTGGACGGGGCTCACCCGGTTCCGGCCTGGCGCCGGGATCGCCGTGGTCGGCGACCCGGACCAATGCGCCGCGACCTTGCAGCAGTTCGTCGATGCGGGTTGTCATTCATTCTGCCTGTCCGGCTACCTGCACCATGAGGAGGCCGAACGGTTCGGCCGGTGGGTGCTGCCGCGGCTGGCGGAGCGCAACCCGGGACGCGTGTTGGAAGCGGCCTGACGATTTGCCGGAAATCGCAGGCCGGGTATGATTTCGGCTAAGGATTTCGACTTTATGAGGAGAGTGGCCATGTCTGTCGCTGAACAGGACAGCGGGTACACCATCACGCCCCTAACGGAGGTGATGGGAGCGGAGATCGTCGGGCTCGACGTCGGCCAGCCGTTCGATGCGGACACACTGGCAACAATCCGCGACGCGTTCCAGACCCATCACGTGCTGTGCTTCCGCGATCAGCATCTAACCGACGATCAGATGGTCGCCTTTTCGACGCAGTTCGGGCCGCTCGAGGAGTTCCCGGAGAAAGACCATACCAAAGGCAAGATCGAGGTCTATCACGTCGCCAACGTGAACCAAGCCGGCGAGCACCTGCCGGAAGAGGACCCGACCGTGGTCTATCAGCGCAACAACGGCCGCTGGCACACGGACAGCTCCTACCGCTACATCCCGTCGCTGTCCTCGATCCTCTACGGCATCGAAGTGCTGCCGGACGAGGCGTCGGGTGGCGAGACCGGCTTTTCGAACATGCTGGCGGCGTACGCTGCCCTGCCGGACGAGATGAAGGTCAGGCTGGAGCCGCTGCACCAGGTGCATTCCTATGCCGATATCAGGCGGCTGGAGCCAAGCATCCCGCCGATGTCAGTCGAGGAGCGTGACGCCTTTCCACCGGTCACCCATCCGGTGATCCGCGTGCATCCGGACCGCGATTACCAGCGCTCGCTCTATTTCACCTCGAACACCAGCCTGGAGATCGGCGGCATGACCTTGCAGGAGGGCAAGGAGCTGCATCGCTGGCTGGTCGACTATGTCAGCCAACCGGAGTTCTGCTATTTCCACCGCTGGCGCAAAAACGATCTGGTCATGTGGGACAACCGGGTGCTGCTGCACCGAGCCATCGAGTACGATTTCGCCCGCTACCGCCGGGTCCTGCGGCGCACCACGATCGGCGGCAACACGACGATCCTGGGCCCGTTCTTTCCGGAAGCACGCGCCGCCGCTGGCCAAGTTTAGCCGGCGCAGAAAATATCGTTACGGCCGCAGCGGTCGACGCCGCGGACGAGATGCAGTTCGCGCTGCGAGATATCGACGACACCCAGCTCCCGCGCCTGACGGGCGCCGAGGTCGCGGTCGAAATACGACGTGGTCGGCATGTAGCGATAGGCCAGGCCGGCACGCCGGCGGCCCGAATTGTTCGGCTCGGCGCCGTGCACCATGTAGACGTCATGCACCGAGAACATGCCCGGCTCCAGGATGACGTCCCGAGGTGTGGACGACTCAAGCCGGGACAGGTCAAGCGCCTGATTGAGCACCACATCGTCGGCGTCATTGACATGATGGCGGTATAGCTCGCCGTCGTTATGGCTGCCGGGAATAACCCGCAGGCAGCCATTCTCCGGCGTCGCGGGGTCGATCGCGATCCAGACGGTGACCGTCGCCAGCGGCCGGATCGGCCAGTACTGGCCATCCTGATGCCACGGCGTGGCCTTGCCGCCAGTCGCCCGCTTGCAGAACAGCGCCGATCCCCAGACGACGATATCGGGCCCGAGTATCCGCTCGACCACGTCGAGGATCGCCGGGTGTTGGGCGTAACCCAGCCAAGACCGGTCGATTTCGATCAAATGCGGGATATAGTCGGGATCAAGATCGGGCCGCGACTCGAACAAATCCGTCATTTGCCCACAAATAGCCGCCATAACTTCAGCCGGCAGCCGCACAGCCGGCGTGATCTGACCGTCTCGCCGGTATGCGGCGATTTCCGCGTCGGCCAGCACGGCGCTAACCCGATGGCCCGTAGAACAGCTCCGGCAGGAACAGGACGATCTCCGGGAACAACGAGATCACGACGATCACCGCGATATAGGTAAAGACGAAGGGAATGACGGCGGTCGAAATGCGATCGATACCCAGATTCGTCAAACGCGCCGCGACAAACAAATTGGCGCCGACCGGCGGGGTCAAGAATCCAACCTCGCACGCGATGACCATGAGGATGCCGAAGACGATCGGATCGATACCCAGCGACACCGCGATCGGCAGCATCAGCGGGGTCAGCAGAATGATCTGCGCAATCGATTCCAGGAACATGCCTGTGATGACCAGAATCACCGCAATGATCATCATCAGCACGAAGCGGTTCTCGGTGACCTCGGAAAGGAATTCGCCGATGAGATCCGGCACGCTCATCAGGCTCATCAACTCGCCGAAAGCCTTGGCCGGCCCGACGATGATCAGGACGGCGCCGGAAATCATCGCCGTGACCTTCAGGCAGACGATGATGTGCTGCATCTTCAGCTCGCCATAGACGAAGAACCCGATCAGGAACGCGTAGACCACGGCGACTGCCGCCGCCTCGGTCGGGGTGAAGATGCCCGTGTAAATGCCGCCCAGGATGATGACCGGTGCGCCGATCGCCCATTTGCCCTCCCAAGCGGACCGGCCGACCCGGCCCCAGGAGAAGGTTTCGTCGTCGCCGACATAACCGCGTTTCTTCGCGATCAACCAGGTGATGGCCATCAGCAAGACGGTTGCGACGATGCCGGGGATGATACCGGCGAGGAACAGTTTCGGAATCGAGGTGTCGGAGACGATCCCGTAGATGATCATGAGATTGCTTGGCGGGATCAGGCTGCCAAGCGCGCCGCCCGCCGCCGCGATGGCGCCGCCGAAAGCCGGGTCGTAGCGTGCCTTTACCATGGAGGGGATCATGACCGCGCCGATCGCCGCCGTGGTCGCCGGCCCCGACCCGGAAAGGGCGGCGAAGAAACTGCAGCCCAGCACCGCGACCAGGCCGAGGCTGCCGGTGAAGTTGCCGATCATCGAGCGTGCGATATCGACGATCCGGCGCGCCAGCCCGCCCTGCTCCATCAGGGAGCCGGCGAACACGAACAGGGGTACCGTCAGCAGCGGAAAGGGCTCCACGCCCGTATACATCGACTGGACGAGGCCGACGAACGGCACGTCGATGATCAGGTAACCGACGACCGTGCCGAGCGCCACAGCGAACGGAATGGGCACGCCGAGGGCGATCGCGAGGACCATGGCGCCGAACATGATCAGCGCCTGGGAGGCTTCCGACCATTCGGTAATATTCAGGAACTCAACCATGCATCGCGTCCTCTGTGCCGTGCGTTCCTTCCGCCGGAACCAGCGGTTCGTCGAAACGAATCCAACGGTAATAGACTTGGATAAGGCGCAACGACATCAGGCTGAACCCAACGACGAGGCAGAGATAAGGCCACTTCTGTGCAATTCCCAAGACCGGGGATTCGAACCGTAACTCCCACATCGACACTTCAAGCTGGACCGCCTGATAGGTCAGGAACAAGCTGAACAGGAACCAGACTGCATCGCTGAACATGGTAAGGCCGAGCGCCATTTTACCCGGAAACAGATTTATCAGGTTCATGACCCGGATATGCGCGCGCTCGCGCACCGCCCAGGACATCGAGAGATAGACCGACCAGACCATCGCGTAGATCGCAATCTCGTCCGACCATGAGGTCGGTTTGTGGAAGACGTAACGCATGACGACCTGGAAAAAGACCAGGACCGTCATCACGACGACGCAGACGCCCGCGATGACTTCCTCAATGTGACGTTCCAGCCACGCCCAAACTCCACCCCGATCGGACATATTGGATTGCTTTCCGCTGTGCCTGTTTGAGAATCTGCGTGCGGGGAAGGCATCGCCTCCCCCGCGCCGCATCCGTCATATTAACGGTAACGGATTACTTCGTACCTTTCGCTGCGCCATTGATGGCGTCGATCAGCTTGACGTACTCCGCACCCCGCTTGTCCGCAAAGGCCTTGTGCACCTTGGCCGCCGCCGCGATCCACTCCGCCTTGTCCGGATAGGTGATCTTCACGCCGGACTTCTTCAGCTTGTCGAAGACCGCGACCTCACCGGATTCGGTGTGGTAGCGCGACGCGGCAGCCGCAATATCGGCGGCGGTGTAAAGCGCTTCCTTCAGCTCCGGCGACAGCTTCTTCATGAACTTGTCACTGACGAAGAAGGGCGGGGTCAGCGCGAAGTGTCCGGTCACCGCGAGGTTCTTCGCGACGTCATGGAACTTCTGCGCGTAGATCACGTCGGCCGGCAGATCGCCGCCATCGACGGTACCGGTCTGAACGGCGGTCAAGGTTTCAGACCAGGCCATCGGCACCGGATCGGACCCGAAGGCTTTATAGGTGTCGACCATCACGACGTTCTTCGGCACGCGGTATTTCAGCGGCGCGAAGTCGGCCATGTTGTTGATCGGTTTTTTGGTGTTGTAGACGTGCCGGAAGGAGATCAGCGAGATCTTGACGAGATGGACCTTCGCCTTCTCCGGCATGTCGCCCCAGATCATCTGGCCGACCGGGCCATCCACGACCTTGTAGCCATGCTGCAGATTCTGGATCATGTAGGGCAGGACCAACAGGTCGATCTTCGGGAAGAACGGGCCGGAGTTGTTCTGCGCGATCAGCGTGCCGTCGAGCGTGCCGAGCTGCAGCTTTTTGAACTGCTCCTGCTCGCTGCCCATCTTATGACAGCAATGCACCTTCACCTTCACCTTGCCGCCGGTCAGCTTCTCGAAGCGGTCCGCGAAGGTGTTCATGAACGTGCCGTACGGGTGCGACTCGTTCACCGAATACCCGATATTCATGATCGTTTTTGACAGCGCCGGCGTCACCGCCAGCCCCGCCGACATCACCACCGCGGCGACGCCTATTCCGAGCGTTTTGAGCATTACTTACCTCCCTTGGGTTATGGTCAAAAAACTGTTGAAATCACCTTAGAGTTCCGGACGCCCCAAGCGTTCCGATGGCGTGGCCTTCGGCGGCGCCGTCGTTTCCCGGACGATCAGCCCGACTTCGAGTTCCGTGTTATCCGGCACGGCGGCGCCGGCGAACCGGGCGAGCAGATATTCCGCCGCCTTGCGCCCCATCAGCTCCGACGGAACCGCCATAGTCGTCAGCGGCGGTGAGAGATGCGCGACCAACGGGAGATCGTCGAAGCCGCCGATGGACACGTCCGTCGGCACGTTCAACCCCATCGCCTGGGCTTCGAACAGCGCCCCCATCGCCAGAACGTCGTTGCCACAGACCACGGCCGTGGGCCGTGCCGGCGCTGCCATCAGCATCCGCATCGCGTCGCGCCCTTCCGCAATCTCGTAGGCTCGTTCGACGAGCCGTCCAGGCGGCAATTCGACGCCCCAATCCGCCAACGCCTCGCGGACACCGGCGATACGGTTCTGCGCCCGTTCATTCTGCACGCTGCGTCCCGCGATCATCGCGATATCGCGATGGCCGATTTCGAGCAGATAGCGGGTCAACCGGTAGGCGGCGAGCTTGTTGTCGAAACCGACCGAAGGATGCGGGCCGTCCGGGTTATAGGTCCAGGTGGTGACGTAGGGCAGATCCTTGGCGCGGATCAGCTCGAACATCTCTTCCCGCTGGCTTTGACCGATCAGCATGAGCCCGTCGACCCCGCGGCTCAACAAGCTGCGCGCGTGGCGCAGAGCGTGGTCGGGATCGTATTCCGAGATCGCGATCAGCAAGGTATAGCCTGACTCGTCGAGCCGCTGTTCGAAGGCCTGCAGACCGGTCGCGAAGATCGCATTCGACAGGGTCGGGATGATCGCGCCCACCGTGCTCGACCGCTGCGAGGCAAGCGTCCGCGCGGCACCATGGGGCACGTAACCGACCGCATCGATTTCCGCCAGAACCCGTTCCCGCAATGCCGGGCTGACATCGTCCGGACGATTGATGACGCGCGAAACCGTCGCCGTCGACACGCCGGTCAACCGCGCAACATCGCTCAAGGTAGGCTGTCGTCCCGGCTTCATCTGTAAGCGATTACACCCAATCCCTGCTTGCTCTCATATCTGCCGACAATCAGATATCGGTGTTATGTTATTGTTTTTATGTTTAAAAACTTTTTATTTACGCACATGGCGTATTTATCGTTAACTTACGTTAGCGAAATCTGGACGCAAATGCGAATCATTTTGTAAGCGCTTACTTAACCCGTACGGGTATTACAGGGACGCGAATTGCCATGGCCATCGAATATCTGAAACGTGCGACTAAGACCTCCGCGACCGGCGAAGACGAGACCCGTAGGATCGTCGCCGACATGTTGGACGAAATCGAACAAGGCGGTGAAGACGTCGCCCGGGCTTATGGCGAAAAGCTCGACGGCTGGGACGGCGATATCGAGGTCGGCTCCGACCAGATCGAAGCCGCCGCCCGCCAGGTCCCCGATCAACTCAAGGACGATCTGAAGTTCGCTTACGACCGGGTGCGGCTTTTCGCCGAGAAACAGAAGGACAGCATGCAGGCTTTCGAGACCGAGCTGTCACCGGGCCTTTGGGCGGGCCAGCGTCTGATCCCCGTCAATACGGCGGGGTGCTACGTCCCGGGCGGGCGCTACGCACATGTCGCCTCGGCGATCATGAGCATCACCACGGCCAAGGTCGCCGGCGGCGAGAACGTCATCGCCTGTTCCGCGCCGAGCCAGGAGCGCGGCGGCATCCATCCCGCGATCCTCTACACGATGGATTTGTGCGGCGCGGACCACATCCTGGCGCTGGGCGGCGTGCAGGGGATCGCCGCCATGGCCTTCGGCCTGTTCACCGGCAACAAGGCCAATATCCTGGTCGGCCCCGGAAACCGGTTCGTCGCCGAAGCCAAGCGCCTGCTGTTCGGCCGAGTCGGCATCGATTTGTTCGCCGGACCGACCGAGATTCTGATCATCGCCGACGGCACGGCCGACCCCGACATCGTCGCCAACGATCTGGTCGGCCAGGCGGAGCATGGCCCGGATTCGCCGGCCTGGCTGATCACCCCCAGCCGCGATCTAGCCGAAAAGACGATGGAGAAGATGCCCCGGCTGATCGCCGCTTTGCCGGAGGTGCAGCGCAATGCCTCCGAGGCCGCCTGGCGCGACTATGGCGAAGTGGTGCTGTGCGACACGAATGAGGAAGCCGCCGCCGTCAGCGACGAGTACGCCCCGGAACATCTGCAGGTGCAAACCGCAGATGACCCCTGGTATGTCGAGCGGTTGACCAACTACGGTTCGCTCTTCGTCGGCGAGGAGACCACGGTCGCGTTCGGCGACAAATGCTCCGGCACGAACCATATCCTGCCCACCAAGGGAGCCGGCCATTACACGGGCGGCCTGTCGGTACATAAGTTCATCAAGGTCGTGACCACACAGCGCATGACACGCGAAGCCAACGAACAGGTTGCCGCGGTCACGGCACGCGTGTCGCGGCTTGAGGGGATGGAAGGGCACGCCCGCACCGGCGATGTCCGGCTGGCGAAATACTTCCCCGGCCGGAACTTCGATCTGTCGGCGGAGTAGAGCGCTTCTCCCGCACCTAACCTTGTGCCATGCTGGCATGCAATTGAATTGAGCCAGCAGCGGACAGGGTATGACGACGGAACGCTATCGCCTCGGATTCGATATCGGCGGCACCTTCACCGACTTCGTTTTGGTGGACACCGCGGAAAGCCGGTTGCATCTGCACAAATGCCTGACGACACCGGCCGATCCTTCCGTCGGTGCGTTGCAAGGTATGAACGCATTGCTGGAGCGGCTGGCAATCCCGCTTTGCGAAGTCGGCCATATCGTGCACGGCACGACGCTCGTCACCAATGCGATCATCGAGCGGCGCGGTTGCCGCATCGGATTTCTGACGACCAAAGGCTTTCGCGACTCCTTGGAGATGGGTACCGAGCAGCGCTACGACATCCACGACCTGTTCCTGCGGTTCCCGGAACCGCTGGTCGCACGGCGGCATATCCGCGAGATCGTCGAGCGTATCGCGTTCGACGGCACGATCCAGTCGCCGCTCGATGAGGACGGGGTGCGCGACGCCGCGGCCGGCCTGATCGCCGGCGGCGCCGAGGCCATCGCCGTGAGCTTTCTACACGCCTACCGTAATCCGGAACACGAACGGCGGGCCCGGGAAATCATCCAGGCGGCGCATCCCGACATCCCGGTCTCACTGTCCAGCGATGTGGATCCGGCGCTCAAGGAATATGAGCGCGGTTCGACGACGACCGCCAACGCCTATGTCCAACCGCTGATGAGCCGCTATGTCGAAACGCTCGACTCGGCGCTGCGCGAGAACGGCTTCGCCGGGCGTTTCCATCTGATGCAGTCTTCCGGCGGCTTGACGGCGCCGGAAACCGCGACCGCCTTCCCGGTGCGTTTTTTGGAAAGCGGTCCCGCCGGTGGCGCGCAGGCGACCGCCTATGTCGGCGGAATGATCGGACATGAAGACATCCTGTCCTTCGACATGGGCGGCACGACGGCGAAGGCCTGCCTGATCCAGGACGGCCGGCCGGATATCGCGGCAATGCTGGAGGCCGGTCGCGTACACCGCTTCAAACGGGGCAGCGGCCTGCCGGTCCGCGCACCGGTGATCGACATGATTGAGATCGGCGCCGGCGGTGGCTCGATTGCCCGTGTCGATTCCCTGGGCCTGCTCAAGATCGGCCCGGACAGTGCCGGTGCGGACCCGGGGCCCGCCTGTTACGGGCAGGGTGGAATGGCCCCGACCGTGACGGACGCCAACCTGCTGCTGGGCTATCTCGATCCGGACTATTTCCTGGGCGGCGAAATGACGCTCGACGCGCAAGCGGCCGAAGCGGCCATCCGGGACGTTGCTGAGCCACTGGGGTTAAGCCCGCTCGCGGCTGCCTGGGGCATCTACGACATTGTCGCCGAGAATATGGCGAGCGCGGCCCGGGTACACATCGTGGAGAAGGGTGCCGATCCGCGCCGCTTCGCGATGGTGGCGATGGGAGGCGCCGGCCCGGTGCATGCCGCCCATGTCGCGCACAAGCTCGGCGTCTCGGAAATCGTGGTGCCCCCGGCGTCGGGCGCGGCCTCCGCGCTCGGTTTCCTTGCCGCCCCGATCGCCTACGAAATCTCCCGTTCTCTGCCGATGACTCTGGAAGCGGCCGACTTCGAAGCCGCCAACGCGGCGTTGACGGAAATGGAAAGCGCGAGCCGAGACCGGCTGCACGGTGCGGGTGGCGAAGTGTCGGATGTCGAACGGTTCGCCGAAATGCGGCTGCAGGGGCAGCTGCACGAGATCACGGTGCCACTTCCGGATGCACCGCTGACCGCCGATCACACCCAGGATCTCATCGCATCCTTCGAACGCGAATATACGCGGCTCTACACCCACCTGTATGACGGGTCGCGCATCGAGATCGTAAATTGGCGCGTCCGCTGCAGCGGCGCGACCCCGTCACTCAGTGCCCGCCTGTCCGGTACCCGGGATGGCCAGGCGCTGAAAGGCACGCGCGCGATCTACACGCCGGACGAAGGCGCGATGGTACAGGCCAAGGTCTATGACCGCTACGCGCTACAGCAGGAGGATACCGTCACGGGGCCCGCAGTGATCGAGGAGCGGGAGGCGACAACGATCGTCCCGGCGGGCGCAACGGTCACGATCGACGATGCGGCCAATCTTCACATCCGTCTCGACACCGCAAAGACGGCGGACGTGGTGATCGCGTCGGATACGGCGTTGGGTGCGGCCATTGCGCGGATAGAATCGGACCCTGTGGGTCTCGAGATCATGTGGAGCCGGCTCATCAACATCACCGAGGAGTGCTGGCACACGGTGATCCGCACCGCCTTCTCACTGATCATCGGGGAGGCGCAGGATTTTGCCTGCGAAATTCTCGACGCCAAGGGCAACCAGATCGCCCATTCGCCGCGCGCCATGCCGGTGTTCAATCTAACCCTCCCGATCGCGGTCAACGCGATGATCGAGCGGCACCCGCCGCAGACCTTGGTCGAGGGGGACGTGCTGGTGACCAACGATCCGTGGCTCTGCGCCGGCCATCTGTACGACATCGCCATCGCCGTCCCGGTGTTCCGCGAACGCCGCATCGTCGCCTTCGTCGGGATCGTCGGCCACGTCGCCGATATCGGCGGCACGACCGACAAGCTGAACGCGCGGGAAATCTACGACGAAGGCATCCAAATACCGCCGATGAAACTGTTCAAGGCGGGCGAGCCGAACGAGGATCTGTTCCAACTGCTCGGCGAGAACATCCGGCGTCCGGATCAGGTGCTGGGCGATGTGCACGCCCTCGTCGCCGCCGGTCTGACCGGGGCCAAGCGTATCGGCGAATTCATGGACGAATACGGCATGCACGATCTGGAGGCGCTTGCCACCGTGGTGCAAGACCGGGCCGAGACCGCGATGCGCGACGCCATCACCGCCCTGCCGGACGGGGACTACGAACATGTCGTCCAAGGCGACGGCATCGACGAGGTGATGACCTATCCCATCAAGCTGTCGATCCGTGGCGACGAGATCGCCGTCGATTTCGCCGGCGCACCGCCGCAAACCGAGCGGGGTGGCAGCAACTGCACCCTGGGCTACACCATGGCGCACGCGACCTACCCGCTGAAATGCATGCTGACACCGGACGTGCCCGGCAATGCGGGCTGCTACCGGCCCATGTCGGTGACCGCGCCGCAATCCAGCATCTTCAATTGCGACAAGCCAAAAGCGGTCGACACCCGCGTGCGCACCGGCTGGTACATCGCGCCGAACATCTTCGGCGCCCTGGCCGGCGCGGCGCCGGATCGGGTGCAGGGCTTCACCGGCATCCCCTCGAGCGCGCTGTTCAACGGCAAGGGGATCGACGGGCAATATTACAGCGATCATCTGTTTCAGGGCGGCGGGCAAGGCGCGTCCGAGCAGGGCGACGGCAAGTCCGCACTGCTCTACCCGACGAGCGCGGCCAACACTTCTGTCGAGCTGTTCGAGACCAGGGTTCCTGTGCTGGTCGAGGAGAAATCGTTGCTGCCGGACAGCGGCGGCCCGGGCCGCAAGCGGGGCGGCTTGGCCCAAATTGTGGCAACGCGGAAGCTACGCGACGACGAAGAGCCCTGTCAGGTCGGGCTCTATCCGAACGGGGTAAAAGCGCCGATGCAAGGACACTACGGCGGCAAGCCGGGCCGGTCGGGCGCGGCCCGTTTCACGGAACAAGACGGATCGGCCCGCGATCTCGGGGTCGGCGCCCTGGCGCACTTCACGGATACGGGCCAGCGGGGCGACCTCGTCCTCGCCGGCGGTGCCGGCTACGGCAACCCGTGGACCCGGGACTATGACGACGTGCAGCGCGATCTCGACGAGGGATACGTT
>JAPPPC010000112.1:546-3501 GCA_028817685.1 Rhodospirillaceae bacterium | reverse complement strand
GGATATGGCCTTCGGTCGGGTGGTCGTAGATTTGGAACGCTCCGACCGCTTTCAAATGGGGGTCGTCGGCCAGATCGTTGAGCCCGGTCGCAGGCCCGTTCGGCACGTCCGCTTCTTCGAGCGCCGCCAACAGGTCCGCCGTCTTCCACCCCGCGACCAGTTCCGCCACCATCGCGTAAAGCTCGCCGATCTTCTCGCTGCGCAGCTTGCCGTCGGTGACCCTGGGGTCGTCCATCATCTCCTCGCGGCCCATCAGCTTGAAGAAGGACCGCCACTGCTTGGTGTTGTAGGGCAACGCGCAGACATAGCCGTCGGCCGTGGCGTAGGGCCGACGGTATTCGACAAAGGACCGCTCATAGCCCGCGGTTCCCAGGGGCGGCTCAAAGGCGCGGCCGGAATGGTGTTCGACCAGATTGAAACCGACCATCGATTCCAGCATCGGCACTTCGACCAACTGCCCTTCCCCGCCGCGCTCCCGGTTCAGCAGCGCGGCCAGGGTGGCGTGGACGGCGAATTGCGAGCAGATCTTGTCGCAGATCGAGGCATTGACGAAGCGCGGTTCCCCGGAACGGCCGCCCTGCATGTCCGCCATGCCGGAGACGCCCTGAATGATATCGTCATAGGCCGGGCGCTTTCCGTAGGGTCCATCCTGGCCGAATCCGACCAGTGCGACATAGACCAGGCTCGGATTGACCTTGCGGCAGTCCTCGTAGCCGAGGCCCAACCGGTCCATTGCCGCGGGCCGCACCGAGCACAACACCGCATCCACCTGCGCGACGAGCCGCAGGAAAGCCTCGCGCCCCTTTTCGCTTTTCAGGTCCAGAACGATGCAGCGCTTGTTGCGGTTCGCCATCAGGAAGAAGTGGCCCATCCCCTTGTTGCGCAGGGGCGCGATACCGCGCGTGATATCGCCGTCATGGGACTCGACCTTGATGATTTCCGCCCCGTAATCGCCCAGGATCTGCCCGGCATAGGGACCGTAGCCTACCGTCGTCACATCGAGAATCCGGATTCCGTCCAGGGGTCCCGCCATAATGCGTCTCCATTTCCTGCAAGGCCGCGACAAAATTGCGAACGGCCTGAATTCAAGGGCGCATTCCTAGCGCATCATGCCGTCGCCGCAAAGCGCGGGAGCGGCGCGTCAATGGCAAGACGGATAGATCGCATGCCAGCAGAGCATTGCCCCAATTGCTCAAGTTTCTGCATTTTGATTATGACCGTCTCCCGCTCGGTTCGCTCTCGCGCTTGTGGCGAATCGGAAGCTGGGACCGTTCACCAAACAACTCCTTATTTCCTATTGTTCTCAATGGTTAAAGGTAAAATGCCACACAAATACCGAAGGATAAAAATTGCCTTGCATCCGATCCTGTGGAACGATTACGGCGTGTGTGACGGTTGAAACGTGATGGGGCTTGACCGTGGCGGACCCGGTTTTGGGATTGAGCGTATTTGGTGCGCCATTCCTTTTCGCACAAAACTCGACAAGCCGTTCGGCATCGCCGAACGCGGTGACGGATCCGTTGCGCAGCGGACAGGCTTCCCAAAGCAACGCCGCCCTGACCAGCGGTCAGAACGCGGCAAGCCTCGCGTTTCCCAGCTCCACGGGCTTGCCGGTTTTTTCGTCAACCTTGGTCAATTCCGGCACGGTGTCGAACGCCACCGCAGCGAATTTTGAGCAGGCCATCCAGAACCTGCAGCGCGCCTCCAACCTTCTGACCGCAACCGGCGGTCAGATTGGGCTTTCAGTCTAATCGCCTAACTGTACTTTTCGACCTCAGACAGGAAGTCGCCCAACAGGCCGTCCGGCGCTTTGATGACCCGTCCCGCATCCGGGAAGCCGCCATTCCGGACGTCCTCGACGAAATCCTTGAATCCGCCGATGCGTTCCTGCTGCATCGCCTCTTTCATCTTGTAGATTTCGCGATATTGCTTGGAATGGCGCGGATAAGGCGGCGGATTGTTGCCGAGCACGTCCTCGGCGAACAGGAACTGGATATCGCCGCCGCTGCCGGCGCCGATCGAGGACGTCATCAACGTCGTGCGCTTGCTGATCTCAGCCAACAATTCCTCCGGGATAACCTCGACCTCCACGGCGTACGCCCCGGCGGACTCGAAAGTCTTGATAGAACGGTAGACCCACAGGGCCTCGTCCAGCGTTTTGCCAACCGCACGCAGTCCGCCGGTCCAGGTGCTGCGGCGCGGCACCAGACCGGCATGGCCTTGCACCGGAATGCCCGCTTCCGCTGCCGCTTCGATAAAGCGTGGCGACCATTGGCACATGATCGCGTCCGCGCCGAGTGCCATCGCGTCATAGCCAAGGCGAACCGCCTCCTCGGGGCTCGCCGCCGCGAGCAAGGGTACGGAAAAAGCCATGAATGTATTCGGCGCCGCCGCGCGAACCGCCGCAGCCGGCTCCGGCTGCTTCGGATCGAAGCGTACTTTCATCGTATCGATGCCGGCTTCCTCTGCCGCGGCAGCCTCCTCCGGCGAGAAGGGCAAGGTCTCGACCAGCACCCGCTTGCCTTTCTGATCCCGCAGATCTTTGACCGTGTAGTTGCGGGTGCCATACGCCCCGCCCAGGGTCATGATCCGCGTCAATCCTCGTTCTTTCGCGTCGCGCGGCGGAATACCGCCATCACCGGTCGCATGACTCGCCATCGCTGTTCTCCCTGTCAGGCTGTTGGCTGGATTTGGATGAAGTCTAGCGACGTGGCGGAGTCGGCTCAACAGAACCGACGCGCCGTCGCAATGCGCTGGCGGTGCGTTTAGCCGGCTGGCTGGTCGCTCTGTTTGTCCGACGGCGCGGTTATGCCAGGGAGGTCAAAATAGAACTTGGCGCCCTGGCCCTCGGTGGACACGAAATCGATGTGCCCGCCATGTTCGTCAATGATCGCCTTCGAAATACTAAGGCCCAGGCCGGTGCCGTTGATTTGCCGATTGTCCGACCCGTCGGCC
>JAPPPC010000112.1:0-536 GCA_028817685.1 Rhodospirillaceae bacterium | reverse complement strand
GAACAGGCTGTCGTGAAACGCTTCCGGCACACCGGGGCCCTGGTCCACGACCTCAACCCGGATCAGCCCACCGCGGCGGAGGACCGATGCCTCGACCGGCGAGCCTTCGGGCGAAAATTTGATGGCATTCGAAAAGAGATTGGCGAGCACCTGCTTCAACCGTTCCGCATCGCCCTCGATCCAGGCCTCCGGCTCCATCTTCTTCATGGAAAGCGATACTTCGAACTGGTCCGCATAGGTCCGGTTCGTATCGATTGCCTGCTCGACCAGCCGGCAAAGATCGACCGGTTCACGCCGAATTTCGATTGTCCCTGACTCGATGCGTTGCAGATCCAACAAATCGTTGATCAGCAACGTCAGGTGTTCGCTGTTCCTGACGGCGATATCGAGCAATTCGCGGATCTTTTCCGGGACCGCCCCCAAAGCGCCGCTGGAAATCAGGCGAAGCGCGCCATGGATTGACGTTAAAGGCGTCCGCAACTCGTGGCTCGCCGTCGACACGAACTCGCTCTTCAAACGGTTGAGTTCCTCATATT
>JAPPPC010000300.1 GCA_028817685.1 Rhodospirillaceae bacterium | reverse complement strand
ATATTAAGAAACTCACCGCAAAAACGTCCGCGCTAAAGTTCGCGATGGAAGAACTCATTGCGACGGAAATCCGGCGCCTCGTCGCGCAAGCAGACGTCTATGTGTTTGCCTTGTACGACCCCGGCCTTTCCGACAGCGGTCCGGTCGACTTCAAATGCTATCAGCGAGAGCAAAGCGCGAACCGCATCACGGTAGATGTCCGGTTCGATTTCGAGGGCGTTGGTGTTTGGTACATCTGCCGCCGGCAGGGTGACACTTTCACGGTCCGCCACATCATGGCGCATATCAGCGGCGGCAAGTTCCAAAGCGGCAAGGTCGCCAGCTTCGAAGGGTATTGGGACGAATTTCCGGATTTCGTCGCCGAAGACAGGTGGGCGCGCAGCTATTGCCGCCGCCTGCCCCGTGCGGCCGCCTGATCCCCGCCAACTCACAACATGTAGTGATTTCGGTAATTCCCCCTACCCTATAAGCTTGCCTCGGGGGGTGCGGAAATTATAATGCGCCTATGGCTGATCTCTTTCAGGATGCCGCCGGAAAGCGCGCTTCCTATACCGCAAAAGACATTGAAGTTCTCGAAGGGTTGGAACCGGTACGGCACCGGCCCGGCATGTATATCGGCGGCACCGACGAAACAGCGCTACACCATCTGGCAGCGGAAGTCCTCGACAACGCGATGGACGAAGCGGTCGCCGGCCATGCGAGCCGGATTGATGTGACACTGCAGGAGGACGGGTCGCTAACGGTCAGCGATAACGGCCGTGGCATTCCGGTCGATCCGCATCCTAAGTTCAAGGAAAAATCGGCGCTCGAAGTCATCCTCACGACCTTGCACGCCGGCGGCAAATTCTCCGGCAAAGCCTATCAGACATCCGGTGGCCTGCACGGGGTCGGCGTGTCCGTTGTGAACGCCTTGTCCGACCATTTGGAAGTCACGGTGGCGCGCGACCGGAAGTTGTTCGTGCAAACCTTTTCGAAGGGCAAGCCGAAGGGAAAGCTCAAGGATAAGGGGGCTATCCAAAATCGCCGCGGGACGACGATCACGTTCCATCCAGACCCGGAAATTTTTGGCGCCTCCGCGCAGTTCCGCGCCGCGCGCCTGTATCGGATGGCGCGCTCGAAGGCCTATTTGTATCGCGGCGTCGAGATCCGCTGGAGCTGCGATGCCAAGCATCTACGAAGCGATGAGGCGACGCCGAAAAGCGAAAATATGCGCTTCCCAGGAGGTCTGGCGGACTATCTGAGCGCCACGATCGCCGCGCGCCCGACGGTGACCGCACAACCTTTTATCGGCCAGGTCGCCGCAACGGCCGGCGCCGGAAAGGCGGAATGGGCGATCTGCTGGCCGAACGACGAGGACGGCTTCATCTCGTCCTATTGCAACACCGTTCCAACGCCGCAAGGCGGCAGCCATGAGTCCGGCCTGCGTACAGCGCTGGCACGGGGCATTCGCGCCTATGGCGAGTTAACCGGCAACAAGAAGGCGTCCAAGATCACCGCGGAAGACGCGATCGGCGGCGCTTGCGTGATGCTGTCCGTCTTCGTGGAAGACCCGCAGTTTCAAGGGCAGACGAAGGAAAAGCTCTCCTCTCCAGAAGCTACCAAGCTCGTCGAAGGCGCGGTCAAGGCCCACTTCGACCATTGGCTGGCGAACGATCCGGCGTCGGCAAACGATCTGTTGGAGCGCATGCTGGAGCGCGCCGAAGAGCGGCAGCGCCGGCGCGCGGCGAAAGACTTTGCCCGCAAGACCCCGACCCGTAAGCTGCGCCTTCCGGGCAAGCTGACCGACTGCACGCGCAACGGCGCGGAAGGGACGGAGATATTCTTGGTCGAAGGCGACTCCGCCGGCGGCTCGGCAAAACAGGCGCGCGACCGCGCGACCCAGGCGATCCTGCCCCTGCGCGGCAAAATCTTGAACGTGGCGAGCGCTTCGGCCGACAAGCTGGCGGGCAATCAAGAACTGCGCGATCTGCTGCAAGCACTCGGCTGCGGTACCCGCGGCGACTATGACGACGACAAGCTGCGCTATGAGCGGGTCATAATCATGACGGATGCAGATGTCGACGGCGCGCATATCGCGGCGCTTCTGATGACGTTCTTTTACCGAGAAACACCGGGCCTGGTGGACAATGGGCATCTGTACATTGCACAGCCGCCGCTTTACCGCCTGACACAGGGCGCGACCACGCATTATGCGCGTGACGATGCGCATCGCGAGGAACTGATGCAAAGCGGCTTCAAGGGCAAGGGGAAGATCGAAATCAGCCGCTTCAAAGGCCTTGGGGAGATGCCGCCGGCGCAGTTGCGCGAAACGACAATGGATCCGGAAAAACGGACGCTGCTCCGGGTCGATATCCCAAGCTTAGCCGATCCGGAGCAAAAGGACGACGCCCGGCACACGGCGAAATTCGTCGAAGCGTTGATGGGCCGCAAGGCTGAGAAACGCTTCAGCTATATTCAGGAAAACGCCAAGTTCGTCACCGACATCGACGTCTAGCGCTAGTCCCTTAAGAGCCAGTCCCGCAGCAAGGCGGTTACCGCGTGCGGCCGCTCCATCGCGGTCATGTGCCCGCATTCCTCGATAACGCACAGGCGTGCGCCGGAGATACCGGACGCAATCTCCTCACTGAGCGACAACGGCGTCGCTGCATCCTCGCGACCGCAGATGACCATGGTCGACACGTCAATCGTTGCCAGATCAGGCCGGCTGTCGACACGCGCCATAACGGCGTGTTGCTGGCGAATGAACGCTTCGCGGCCAACCGCCTCCGCCATGGACGTGATGGCTTCGACCAGGCCAGGCTCTTCCGCCCGGTCCGGATGCACAAAGGTAGGCATCAATCGCGGTGTCACCCCCTTAAAACGCCCCTGTTCCGCTTGATCGATCAACTCAAGACGCCGCGCCTTGGCTGTCTCGCTATCGGGCCTAGCCGAAGTATCGAGCAGCGCCAGCTTCGTGATCCGCTCCGGGACCCGGCGCCAGAACTCCAGCGCGACGTAACCGCCCATGGACAAGCCTGCGAGGGCAAATCGCGGCGGCGCCGTCTCCAGCGCCCGGTCGACCATCGCACCGATATCCGCGTCCTGGGTCGTTTCTACGATTGTCATCTCGGCGATATCGGCCAGGTGACGGGTCTGATGCGCCCAGAGCGAAGCATCGCAGAGCACCCCTGGCACGAGCAAAAGCGGGGTTTTACCACTCATTATTTAACCTTTGTCGATCTCACTCACGCCGCTGAAAATTAATTCAAACCGCCTAGAAAACACTAACTCGCCTGTTTCTAGGCATTGACTGGAAATTCATGGTTAACAACCCAATATGTAGCCTAACGATCACCGGATCAGCACGTAATTCGATTGACACGGCGCAAGAAGCCCTTACGATCCGCCCCGCAATGCCACACTGAATTTTTTGGCGATTTTTCTATTGTATTACCCGATTTCATGAAATTTTCCGATCTCGGACTTAGCGAAGACCTTTTGCGCGCGGTAACGGATGCCGGTTACGAC
>JAPPPC010000857.1:4468-13888 GCA_028817685.1 Rhodospirillaceae bacterium | reverse complement strand
CGCTGCGCGCCCAGATCGCCGCGGCCTAGGACGCAAGGCGTCAATGGCTATCCATCGAACTGGGTTTGTACCGTTGCCGAAACATTTCGGGTTACCTTGCGGGGAACAAACGTTATAAGAATGCGCCTTTAGCTGGTCGGGTAGACCATGCCGATAACCGGTGCTTCCCTACAGTGAATCCTGGACAATGACCATCGAGCCCGTGACGACATCAGAGGCGAAAATCGAGCCGGGTGGAATCGGCTTTTTCGAAAAATGGTTGTCCGTGTGGGTCGCTCTGTGCATCGCTGCGGGCATCATCCTAGGCAACCTGACCCCGGGTGTCTTCGAAACCTTGGCCGGGTTGGAATACGCGTCGGTAAACCTCGTGGTCGCTATCCTCATTTGGGCGATGGTTTACCCGATGATGGTGAATGTCGATTTTTCTAGCCTGCGCCATATCGGCGACCGGCCGAAAGGCCTATTGATCACTTTAGCGGTCAATTGGTTGGTGAAGCCGTTCACCATGGCAGCGCTCGGCGTTCTATTCTTCGAAGTCCTGTTCGCCGACTTGGTCGCACCAAAGGATGCTGTGGAATATATTGGTGGTCTGATCCTGCTCGGCGCCGCGCCCTGCACCGCGATGGTCTTCGTATGGTCGCAACTGACTCGCGGCGACGCGACCTACACCCTCGTGCAGGTATCGGTGAACGATATCATCATGATCTTCGCCTTCGCGCCGATCGTAGCGTTGCTGCTCGGTGTGACCGATATCGCAGTCCCTTGGGAAACATTGCTGCTTTCGGTTGGACTCTATGTCGTCATTCCCTTGGTCGCAGGCTATTTGACACGACGTTCGCTCGTCGGTCACGCCGGCCGCACCAGTGACGGCAACCAAGCGGTGGCGCGTTTCGTATCAGCGATCAAACCTTTCTCGATACTGGGTCTTTTGGCGACTGTTGTGCTGCTGTTCGGGTTTCAGGGTGCAACCATCATCGAGCGGCCCCTGGTTATCGCGCTTATTGCCGCGCCGCTCCTAATCCAGTCTTACGGCATCTTCGCCGTCGCTTACGCCGCAGCGTGGCTATGGCGGGTACCGTTCAACGTTGCAGCCCCCTGTGCCTTGATAGGCACATCGAATTTTTTCGAGCTTGCCGTCGCTGTGGCTATCAGCGTTTTCGGGTTGGAGTCGGGCGCTGCGCTAGCGACCGTGGTCGGCGTTCTCGTCGAGGTCCCGGTCATGTTGTCTCTAGTCGCCTTCGCCAACCGCACGCGTGGCTACTTTCCTGCCAGCGAACCTTCTTAGAAATGGTGCGACAGTAATCTACTCTTCGGCCTGCTGCATGGAGCGGATGTTGTTGCAGAAGATCCGCAGCAGGGCGACGATGAACGAATCCGCATTCTCCATCTTGTCCTGGAACACGCGTTCCGGAACCATGATGCAGACGCTCGGCTCAACCGCCGTCGCGGACGCCATGCGATCGGAATTGTCGATCAAGGCCATCTCACCGAAAATGCCGCCGGGGCCGATTGTCCCCAACACCTTTCTCTCATCGTCTTCGGTGACCCAAATTTCGATCTTGCCGGTCTGCACCACATAGGCCGCGTTGCCGGGGTCCCCCTGCCGGAATATGGGTGTGTCGGGCGCGTAGGTCTTGCGGCTTAAGACCTGTAGACTGCCCTTGTTCTGGCTCATCGAACACCCCGCCCGTGTCAGGATTCACCGCGCTTCGACAGCAATGACATCGCCAACGTCCAAACGGCAAAGCCCTGCCGCGCTGGCGCGATTGGCTGCGATTTCAACCAATCCGCTTGAATTAGCATACCAGAAAACCCGGCCCGGTGGCACCTCTGAAAAGACGGCGGCGTGCCGGACACGCATCTCGCCGACGACGAGCGTTTGCGATTCATTGAGAAACGATGCCCGTAAGCCCGTCATCGCGTTGCCGAAGCGATCAATATAGATGATGGCCGCCCGGTCGTCCGGCCAACCCGCCCCGGGCCGTGTCGGCACGGTCCGCCACCCGGCCGGATAGGGCGTTCCAGGCGCGTCCTCGCCCCGCGCCAGACGTGCCGCCACCGGTGCGAACAGGTCGCGGCCATGGAAGGAGCGTGACAATTGTTCCGGCCGCCAGGTGATCGACCACTGGTCGGCCGAATGCGCGCGCCGCTGCACGAGCTCGAAAAGCCCGTTATCGGGACCGACGAACCAGCGATCGTCGGCGCGCAGCGCAACCGGCGGCCGGTCGCTCCCGACACCGGGATCGACAACTGCCAGACAGACGGCGTTCGACGGCATTTCCGGCACCAGGGCCGCAAGCAGATAGGCAGCGTCGGCGGGATTGTGCGCCGGCGCATCGTGCATCAGATCGATCGCGGGCGCATCCGGCGCCTGCGATGCGAGCACCGCCTTCATCTGCCCAACATAGGGCCCCTCAACGCCGAAATCGGTAAAGAGCAGGATCATGGCAGCAATCGTGCCGGTGCTCGGAGCATCACGCACGAAAAAACCGCCCGGAACGGATCCGGGCGGTTCGTTTCGTCACATATTGCCGCCGGGCTATTCGCGATTGCCGAACAGGCTCAACAGCATGATGAACAGGTTGATGAAGTCGAGATAGAGACGCAGCGCGCCGCTGATCGCTTTCTTCTCGGCCACTTCGCCGCTGTCGCTCACCATGTATTCGGATTTGATGTTCTGCGTGTCGTACGCCGTCAGACCGGCGAACACCAGCACACCGGCGACCGAGATGATGAAGTGCAGCATGCCGGAACCGACGAAGATGTTCACGATGCTGGCGATAATGATGCCGATCAAGCCCATGAACAGGAAGGTTCCCCAGCCGGAAAGGTCCTTCTTCGTCGTGTAGCCGTAAAGGCTCAACGCCGCAAACGCGCTCGCCGTGATGAAAAACACCCGCGCGATACTGCCGCCGGTATAGACCATGAAAATATAGGATAGGGACAGACCCATCGCTGCAGCGAACGTCCAGAACAGAACCTGCGTCACCGCGGCGCTCAGCTTGTGCAGACCGAAGGAAATCACCATGACGAAGGCAAGCGGTGCAAACATGACAACCCAACGCAACGGCGTGCCATAGATGAGTTGCAGCGCTTCCTGCGACGTCGATACCGCAAAGGCGACGACGCCGGTCAGCGCAATACCCAGCGCCATGTAGTTGTAAACACGGAGCATGTAGCGCCGCAGACCTTCATCGATATCGGCGCGCCCTTCGGCGCGTTCGCCCATCGAAATCGTTCTCTGCCGCGGTTCCAAAGCCATCTGTACACCCTCGAACAATTCTAAGTGGAACACTCAGTCATAATATTGGCGTTTCCGCCCGACAATTCAACAGTTCTCTGCGAAAACCTGACCGCCTCAATTAGGCTAAAATACACGGAAATCTTACTCATTCCGTAACAAGGGCGCCGCCTTGCGGCCCATCGCCGACCAGGTGCCCAGCGCCCCGATCAGAACCGTCACAACAAGGCACAACAAAACGGTCGTGGCGGCCTCCATCGGCAAAAACGTCCATTCCGCGCGCATCAGTCGCGTGACCACGCCCCAAGACGCCGCCGCCCCGATCAGGACAGCGATGACCGACGTCGCAATGGCAAGACAAGCGAACTCAACACAGAAGACCGTCATGATGTCGCGGCGCGTGGCGCCGAAGACTTTCAGGACGACGGCATCGTAAACCCGTTGTTTGTGGCTGGCGGCGATGGCCCCGGCGAGAACGAGGACGCCTGCGAAAATAACCACCATGCCGATAACGCGTACCGCCGTCGCCAGATGGCCGACCAACTCCTCCAGACGGGCCATCACTTCGCGGACCCGGATGGCCGAAACGTTGTTGAACTGCTTTGCCACTGCACGCTCCAACGCGATCTCGATTGCCGGATCGTCGGCGCGGGCGGTCGCGATATGCGCCTGAGGCGCACCGTCCAATACTCCGGGTGCCAGAATCATCACGAAATTGATCGCAAAGGAATTCCATTCGATGCGCCGGAGATTGGCGACCTTCGCCTCGAACTCCCGGCCGAGCACGTTCAGCCGGATCATATCGCCAATTTCGATGCCCAATCCCTGCGCCGCCGCCGCGTCGAACGACAATAGCGGCGGCCCGCTGTAATCGGCGGGCCACCACTCACCCGCCACGACCTTGCTCCCGGCCTTCGGCGGCGTGCGGGCCCAGGTCAGGCCGCGGTCTCCGCGCAGGATCCAGGCAAATTCCGGCGGCGCCTTGATTTGCGAAACCGGCGTTCCGGCGATCTCGATGATACGGCCACGCAGCATCGGAACCCGGCGCAGGTTGCGGATACCGTCGATACCGCCGGCGATCCTGTCGAAGGCTTCGGTCTGGTCCGGCTGGATATCGATAAAGAAGGTTCCGGGCGCATCTTCCGGCAAGCCTTTACCGACCAGCTTTGCAACATTGCCTTCGATCAGCGCGACGGCGATCAGCACGGTCAACCCAAGCCCGAGCGCCGTCGCCACGACACCTGTCGGTGCGCCCGGCCGGTGCAAATTGCCCAATGCGAAACGCAACCGGGCGGAGCGGAAGCGCGGCGCGCGCTTCGCAAGCCCGGCGATGGCGGCGGCAGCGATCCTGAACACGACCAGTGTCACTGCGGCTCCGGCGACGAAATAGGACGCCAAGCGTCTGTCATCGGCGGTGAAAATCACGATGCCGCCCAGCAGCGCGACCAACAGGACGAAAACGGCGATGTCGCGCCAAGCGGCCACGCCTCGAACTGGCGCGACCAGTTCGCGGAACAGGTTGGCCGCCGGAACGGTCCGGGCACGCGCCAAGGGCAGAAGCGAGAAAACCAAGGTTACCAAGAACCCGAACACGATCGAGAGCAGCAGCGGTTTCGGATAGAGGCCGACATGCAGCTCGATCGGCAGTTGTCCGCCGATGATCGGCGCGGCAAGCATTGGCGCGAGCGCACCCAAGGCCACTCCCGCCAAAACACCGATACCGGCGAGCGCCATTACCTGAATCATATAGACGGTGAAGATCATGCGGGCGGACGCACCCAGGCATTTCAGCGTCGCAATCGTCGCCTGCCGCGATTGCAGGAAAGCGCGCACAGCGTTGCCGACACCGACACCGCCCACCAGCAGCGCCGTCAGCCCGACAACCGTCATGAAAACCGTAATGCGATCGATGGCACGCCGCAGCCCCGGCGCCGCATTGCGCGTGTCGCGAATGCGCCAGCCCGCGGTCGGAAACGCGGCATCGATCTCTTCGCGCCAGCTCTCGACCGCGCCGCTGTCCGCAAGTCCGATGCGATAGTGGTAGCGGATCAGGCTCCCGGGCTGTACCAGGCCGCTCTCATTGAGCGCCTCGAACCCGATCAATAGCCGCTGCCCGATTGTAAAGGCGCTGGCGGCCCTGTCCGGTTCCCGTTCGATTGTCGCCGCGATTCGGATGTCGATGTCACCGACCCGGATACTGTCCCCTACCTTGACGTCCAGCTTCAGCAACAACGGCTCATCGACCGCCGCGCCCCATACCCCGTTCCGCTTCTCGAGCGCCTTGTCCAACGTCACGCCGCCGGAAAGTCTCAGATCACCGAATAGCGGGTAGGCATCGTCGACGGCTTTGATCTCGATCAGCGTGTGCGCGTCATCCTTGCGCGCCAACGATCGCATCTGGGCGATACCGGATACCTTGCCGCGGTCGCGCATCCACGCCAACTGTTCTTGGCTCGCCTGACGGTGGCTCAGCCGGACATCGATATCGCCGCCCAGAATCTTGCGGGCATCCGTGCGCATGCCTTCCGTCAAGGCCGACGAAAGCGATCCGATGGCCGCAATCGCGGCAACACCCGTCGCCAGGCAAAGCAGAAAGACGCGAAAACCCCGGAGGCCGCCACGCAACTCGCGCCGGGCGATACGCCAGGCGGTGCTCAGCATGTGGCACCGTTCACGATCAACCCATCATCGATGCGTATGGTCCGGTCGCATTGTTCCGCGATGGCGCTCGCATGCGTGATGAGCAGCAAGGTAGTCCCCAGCTCCGCCGACAAGGCGAACATCAGCTCGATAACCTTGGTGCCCGTGTCGCTATCGAGGTTACCCGTCGGTTCGTCGGCCAGCAGCAATTTCGGGTTCATGGCAAAGGCGCGGGCCAATGCAACGCGCTGCTGCTCGCCGCCGGAAAGCTGCCCCGGATAATGGGTCAGGCGATGTCCGAGCCCGACTGATTCCAAGCGCTCCCGCGCGGCCTGTAACGCATCGCGCCGGCCCGCCAATTCCAACGGCACCGCCACATTCTCGGTCGCGGTCATCGTCGGAATCAGGTGGAAATCCTGGAACACGATGCCGACATTGTCGCGCCGGAACAGTGCCAGCGCGTCTTCATCGAGACCGCCAAGGGTCACGCCCGCCACGGATACGGCCCCTTGGGTCGGCTGTTCTAGCCCGGCCACGATCATCATGAGGGATGTCTTACCCGCACCGGAAGGACCGACGACACTGACTTTTTCACCGGCCCGTACCGTAAGATCGACACCTCGCAGGATGTTGACCGGACCGGCGTCGCTACTAAGTGTAAGTCTGACATCCGTCAGCGCTATAATCGGATCCACGGATGCGGTCACGTTCATGCCATTCTTGAAGTTTCGTCTCTCATCGCTCAGACACGCTCTCGCCATCGTCGCGACAGTCGTGATGTATACGCTCGCCACCCTCAATCCGGTTCACGCGGCCGAGAAAACTATTCTCGCTCTCGGTGACAGCCTGACGGCCGGTTTTGGACTAAACGGAAGCGACAGTTTTCCGTCAAGGCTGCAAATGGCGTTGCGGGCCGCCGGACACAAGGTCCGCGTGATCAATGGCGGCGTTTCCGGCGACACGACGGCGGGTGGGTTGGCGCGTCTCGACTGGCTGATGCAGGACCGGCCGGACGTGGTGATCGTCGAACTGGGCGGCAACGATGCGCTGCGCGGTTTGCCGCCGGCAGGAACGCGGCGCAACCTCGACGGCATCATAAAACGGGTCAAGGAAAAGGGCGCCAAGGTCATCCTGGCGGGGATGCTGGCGCCGCCCAATATGGGCAAGGCCTACACCGCCGCGTTCAATCCGATCTTTCCCGATCTGGCCCAATCCCATAACGTGCCGCTCTACGCGTTTTTTCTAGACGGCGTTATTCAAAACCCGGCATTGATGCTGCCGGATGGCGTACATCCCAACGCAAAAGGCGTCGCCGTTATCGTTGAGCGCATTCTGCCCATCGTGTCGCAGACGCTCGGAGAGGAGCAGAAATGACCGACGACTTCCGCGCCGCCCACGCGACGGCGCCGGCCTGGCGGGATGCCGCCGCGGCCATTCTCCTCGAATTGGGTGATCTCACGCCGCAGCACCAGCTCGGGTTCCTGTATGTAACGGATTCCTTTGCCGATGCGCTGAATGATATCGTCGTGTTCATGCGCCAGACGACCGGGGTGCGCCTATGGGTCGGCACGGTCGGTCTCGGTGTTGTCGGGACGGGTAAGGAATATTTCGACGAACCCGCCATGTCGGTCATGGTCGCGCCGATCGCGGATGAAGCCTTTCGGCTGTTTACCGATGCCGAAGGGGATATCGGTTCCGTCAGCCAGGAACATGCGGATTGGCTCGCCAAGGCGGATACGCCGCTTGCGGTCGTCCATGCCGACCCGCGTATTGCCGACGTCACCGGCCGGATCGAGGAACTCGCCGCCGCGACGAACGGGTTTCTGGCCGGCGGCCTGACCGCGTCGCGCAGCCGGTTCGCTCAACTGGCCGGCGAGGTCGATGAAGGCGTCGTGTCCGGCGTCATGCTGTCGCTGCACCAGGTGCCGGTGCAGCTTGGTCTGACCCAGGGCTGCTCACCGATAGGACCGACGCGCACGATCACCGGCGCGGAGGAAAACGTCCTCTTCACCATCGACGACCGGCCGGCGCTCGAGGTGTTGAAGGAGGATATCGGCGAGGTCCTGGCCCGCGACCTGCGCCGGATCGGCGGCTACATCTTCGCGGCCTTGCCGGTACCGGGCTCCGACACGGCCGACTATCTGGTTCGAAACCTGACCGGTATCGATCAGGAGTCCGGCGCGGTTGCCATAGGCGAAATGGTCGAGACCGGCGACCCGATCATGTTCTGCCGCCGCGATCCGGATACCGCGGTCGAAGATTTGAAGCGGATGCTGCACGATCTTAAACGCCGTGCCGGGGGCGGTGCGATCAAAGGCGGTCTTTATTTCTCCTGCGTGGCCCGCGGCCCCAATCAGTTCGGTCCCGATAGTGCGGAGCTTGGCATGATCCGCGATGAGCTGGGCGACTTTCCGCTTGCCGGCTTGTTCGCGAATGGCGAGATCAGCAACGACCGGCTATACGGCTATACCGGCGTGCTGGCGCTTTTTCTCTAGCCACGCTTAAAGGGCTACCGGCACATGCTTCGTCTGTTCGTCGCGCTGTCCTTACCGGAGACACTGCGCTTGCGGCTGGCGTCACTCGGCGGCGGCGTCCCCGGCGCCCGCTGGACCAACCCTGAGAATCTTCATCTGACCCTGCGCTTCATCGGTGAAGTCGAGAATGGTGTCGCGGACGACCTTGACGCGGCGCTTGCCGGTGTCAGCGCACCGGCCTTCGACCTGACCCTGAGCGGCGTCGGGCATTTCGGCAAGGCAGCCGCCGCGCGCATCCTGTGGGCGGGCGCAGAACCGAATGACGCCTTGAACCATTTGCAAGCCAAGATCGAGACCGCTGTCATGCACGCCGGGCTGCCGGCGGAACAGCGGCGTTTCTCACCGCACGTAACACTGGCGCGTTTGAAACGGGCGCCGGGCAACCGTGTAGAACAGTTTGTCGCCGATCACGGTGATTTCAAAGCGGCACCGATTTCGATCGATCACTTCACGCTTTTCTCGAGCTTCCTGTCGTCCTCCGGCGCGATCTACACACCGGAGGCCGAGTACCCACTCTTCCCGCTGATGGAGACAGAAGCTGTCGGCGAAATATGAGATCGTCGACGATGCATGCGGTGACCTGCCCTGGTTGGTCATGGTCCATGGCATGTCGCAGGATCGCCGCGTGTTCGGTGCCCAGGCCGATGCGTTTCGCACCGATTACCGGATACAGCTGATCGATCTGCCGGGACACGGTTTGTCAGAGGACATGCCCGGGCCCTACGGTCATCTTGAGTTGATGGGCGCGGTGCTCGGTGCCATGGACGACGCAGGCATAGCCCGATGCCATTACTGGGCGACCCATACGGGCACTTCGCTCGGGCTCCTCATGGCGGCCGCCGATCCAGGCCGCTTCAATTCGCTCATCCTCGAAGGCGCTGTCGTGCCCGGGCACCCGCTGCCGAGCGTCGACCGCACATTTAAGCGTGTCCGCGAGACCGCGCTCAGCGACGGAATCGCCGCAGCACGGCGGCAGTGGTTCGACGAAGCCGCCTGGTTCGATGT
>JAPPPC010000857.1:0-4458 GCA_028817685.1 Rhodospirillaceae bacterium | reverse complement strand
TGCCAGCCCGGTGGCCTGCCGGGCCGATGCGCACCGGGTAATCGTCAATAACTTCGCCGGCGCGCCCTGGCTATTCGACGGACCATCTGCGCCGGTAGCGCCGATCGACGACCGGCTCGCGGCGCTCGAGCTGCCGGTCTTGATCTATAACGGCGTGCACGATCTGGACGACTTCATCGCCGGTGCGGACTTTCTCGAAGCGGCGCTCCCGAATGTCAGCCGCCTCACGATTTCCGAGGCCGGCGGCTTTCCAGCCTGGGAGTATCCAGAGCGGGTCAACGCCGCCGTCGCCGACTTCCTGAAGCGCGTCTGAGAGTCTATTCAATCGGAATGAACAGCGAGTGACGCAGCTTGCCGTCGACCGACTGCGACAGGTGCCCCTTGCCGTCGATATCCTCGACCAGAATGATCTCACCCGCGCCGATGACCCGGGTCTCCCCGTCGCTCGCCGTCAGTTTGGCGCCGGCATCGAGATTGACGATGTATTGCCGGCGCGGTGCCGGATGCCAATCGAGATCATAGTCGCCCGATGTCTCCCGGAAGATAATCCCGTTTGCGGGCATCCTCTTGGAATACTTACTGAAATTGCGTTCCTCTTCCCACTCGATCTCGATATCGCGGAAATGGGATTCGCCGTTTTCGTCCGTATAGAGATTGTGAATGCGCATGGTTGCTCCCTAGTTTTATTTGCGACGTCGCTTAATCCAAACACCGGCGATAGAGCGCGATCAGCCGCTCCCAATGCCGCTCGGCGGCGGGTTTGTCGTAGCACCAGCGTTCCGGGAAGGCGAAACCGTGATGGACGCCGGGATGAACCTCCAACTCGCCCGCCGCACCGGACGCCTCGAACAGGCGGCCCATCTCCGCCACCATCTCGGGCGGGGCGAGGTCGTCATGTTCGGCGAAACTCATATAGAGCTCGCCTTTGACCTCACCGAGATTGAGATGCGGACTCTCCTCAGCGTCGCTGACGATGCGGGTCGCATAGAAGGAGGCCGCCGCCGCGATCCGGTCCGGATAGCGGGCCGCCGCCGCGATCGCGTAAGGACCGCTCATGCAATAGCCGTGCGCACCGATCGGGCCGCCGGTCCGGGCGTCCGGGTGCGCGTCCGCCCAGTCGATCATGGCGCCGACATCCGCCATCACCGGCGGAATGGTCATCTTCGTCCGCACGGACCGCATGCGTACCTGCGCCGGATGTCCCTCTTCCAGCACGTGCGGGCCGAAATTCTTGAAGTCGCGTCCGGCCCGGTAATACAGGTTTGGCTGAATGACAAAGAAGCCGACGGCCGCCAGGCGGCGCGCCATCTCGTGCAATTCCTCGCGAATCCCCGGCGCATCCATCATGAAGAGCACGACCGGATGGGGACCGTTCCGCTCCGGCCGGACGATGAAGGATTCCATCGCGCCGTCCACGGTCTGGATGTCCAGTATCTCTTCGATCATGTTGGCGCTCGCGAATGTTCATACCCGCCGCAGCAAAGCCGATAGCGGCCGGGTTTGCAAACCGGTGCCGCCGGGTTAGATCATGGGCTCAGGCGAACGAAGGAGGATGGAATGAACACGGGAAGCTGTCTCTGCGGAACGGTGCGCTGGCGGATGGAGCCTCCCTATCTCCGGATGAATCACTGCCATTGTTCGATGTGCCGCAAGGCGCACGCGGCCCCCTTCGCGACCTACCTGGCCGTGCCCCCCGAGCAGTTCGAGATGACGGCCGGCGAAGACAGGGTGACATCGTATGAATCGTCACCCGGCTTTCCGCGGCATTTCTGCTCCGGCTGCGGCTCCGTCGTGCCCACGCCGCGCCCGAACGGCGTCGTTGCCGTACCGGCCGGCTGTCTCGATGAGGATCCCGGCTTCCGGCCGGAGCGGCACATCTTCGCGGGCGAGAAACCGGACTGGGACACCATCGCCGACGACCTGCCGCGCTTTGACGATTACGGCCGCCCCGATGCCCCGCCGACCATAGAGCGGCCGAGCCGCGCCAGCGGCCAGCCCGGCGTGATGCGCGGCAGCTGCCTGTGCGGCGCCTGCGTCTATGAAGCAACCGGACCGCTGATGGTCGTACACAATTGCCACTGCACCCGCTGCCGCAAGGCGCGCGCCGCGGCGCATACGACGAACGGTTTCGTGCCGCCGGAAAACATCAAATACCTGCAAGGCGAGGACCTGCTGGAACATTATAAGGTGCCGGAGGCGCAGTTCTTCGCCCAGGCCTTCTGCCGGGTCTGCGGCTCCGGCCTGCCGAACATCGACCCGTCCCGCGACCGGGTGGCGATCCCCTTCGGTTCACTCGACGACGAACCGGAGCACGGCGCGGAGGACCACATCTATTGCGGCTTCAAGGCCCCCTGGTACGACATTGCCGATGACCTGCCGCAGCACGACGAACGGCCGGGTTAGCCGCCCGCCACGCCCTGCGTATTAACGTAGAGCGAATAGAGCGACTGGCTGGCCGCCATGAACAGGCGGTTGCGCTTGGGTCCGCCGAAACAGACATTGGCGCAGCGCTCCGGCAGATGGATGAAACCAATACGCGCGCCGTCCGGGGCGACCACCAGAACCCCGTCGAGTTCTTCGGAGCCCATGCCCCAGCCGCACCAGAGATTGCCGTCGATGTCGCAACGCATACCGTCCGGCGTACCGCCCGGCCCGGCATCAATGTGAACCCGTTTGTTTTTTATGGAAGCCCCGTCATAACCAACATCGTAAGCGAGGATCTTGCGGTTCGGCTCACCGCGCGATTCGACGATGTAGAGGATCGATTCGTCCGGTGAGAAACACAGACCGTTCGGGCCGAGGATATCGTCGGCGACGACGCTCGCCTCGCCGGTTTCGCCATCAACCCGGTAGACTGCCTGCTTGTTCTCCGGCTCCGCCTTGTGGCCTTCGTAATTGCCGAGGATGCCGAACACCGGATCGGTGAACCAGATCGAACCGTCCGACTTGACCACCACATCGTTCGGCGAATTGAGCCGCTTGCCCTGCCAGCTTTCCATGATCGGCGTCACCGACCCGTCATATTCGGTACGCGATACCCGGCGGCCGCCATGCTCGCAGGTGATCAGCCGTCCCTGCCGGTCGCGGGTGTGGCCATTGGCGAAATCCGAAGGTTTGCGGTAGGTCGTGACCTTGCCGGTCTCCTCCTCCCATTTCAGGATTCGGTTGTTGGGGATGTCGCTCCATAGCAGATAGCGCCCATCGCCGAACCAAACCGGGCCCTCCGACCAGCGGCAACCGGTATAGAGCCGCTCCACCGCCGCGCTGAAGATGCGGTAGGGCTCGAACCGGTCGTCGAGTGTCTTGATCAGCGGGTCGGGATATCGGGGATGGTCGCGCCAGCCAGCGCTGCGGGGATGTCGTGGATGCATGGTCTGCCCCTGAGCCTTCTATTCGATCGATCCCTCAAACTAGGCCGACCAGTCGACCGTCGGCAAGGACCGGGTCAGGCGATCGCGGTCCGGACGCGTTCAAACCAGGCATCGGTCCCGGCTTCGATCAGGTCGAGCGCCCGCTCGTAATCCGCCGCATCGCCAAAATAGGGATCGGGCACGCTGGACCGGCCCGTCTCCGGCGCGTGTTCGAGAAACATATGTATCCTGTCACTAAACTCGCCGGGCGCATGTTCGATCATATGGTCGTAATGGCCGCGATCCATGGCGAGCAGCAGATCGAATGCCACGAAATCACGCGGGCCAAGCTGCCGGCTGCGCAGCGCCGACAGATCGTAGCCCCGGGCCCCAGCCGCCGCGATCGCCCGCGCATCCGGCGGGCCGCCGTCATGCCGGCTTCGGGTCCCAGCGGAGTCCGCAGCAACACAGCCGGCGAGCCCCGCGGCGGCAGCCTTGTGGCGGAACACGCCCTCCGCCATGGGCGAACGGCAGGTATTTCCGCTGCAGACGAAGAGAACCTTGTACATCGTCCCGCGGATATACCATGTATCTCATCATGACGGCAGATACGCATTCACAGGATCTGGACGGGCTCTTGGCGCGAGTCCGCGCCTGCCGGTTGTGCGAGGCGCATCTGCCGCTGGGGCCACGGCCCGTCGTGCGCGCCCGGGCCAGCAGCCGCATCCTGATCATCGGTCAGGCGCCCGGCACGAAGGTGCATGAGAGCGGCATCCCCTGGAACGACCGCAGCGGCGATGTGCTGCGCGAGTGGCTGAACGTCGACAAGGATACCTTCTACGACGAAGCGCGAATCGCCATCATTCCCATGGGATTCTGCTATCCCGGCGTCGACCCGCGTGGCGGCGACAATCCACCGCGGCCGGAATGTGCCGAAGCATGGCACGCAGCGTTGCTCGCGCGGCTTCCAAACGTCGAGCTGACGCTGCTCGTCGGGATGTACGCGCAAGCGCGGTATCTGGCCAAAGACCGGAAGCGCACCCTCACCGACACGGTAGCGGCCTGGCGGGATTACGGGTCGAACCGGCTGCCTCTGCCGCATCCGAGC
>JAPPPC010000852.1 GCA_028817685.1 Rhodospirillaceae bacterium | reverse complement strand
GAGTAAAGATGGCGGCTGGGGCTCGTTCGACGCGGGCAACACCCATTTTTATTTGAACCATATTCCTTTCGCGGATCACGGGGCGCTGCTTGATCCGCCTACAGAGGATGTTACTGCGCGCTGTGTCAGCATGTTGGCGCAGCTTGGCGACGAGAGTGGTAAACCCGCAATCGACCGGGGCCTGTCCTATCTACGCGAAACCCAACAGCCGGACGGCTCTTGGTTTGGCCGCTGGGGGACGAACTATGTCTATGGGACCTGGTCGGTCCTCTGCGCCTTCAATGCGGCCGGCGAAGATATGGCCGCGCCTCATATTCGCAAGGCGGTCGCCTGGCTGGAAAGCCGACAACGGCCCGACGGCGGCTGGGGTGAAGACGGCGCGACCTATTGGTCGAAAACGAAGGATGCGGCGAAGGCCAGCACGGCATCTCAGACCGCTTGGGCCGTGCTTGGCCTGATGGCGGCGGGCGAAGTCGATGGCGATGCCGTCCGCCGCGGCATCGAATATCTGCTGACGGCTGAGCGCGATGGCGATCAATGGGAGGAACCCTGGTTTACGGCTGTCGGCTTCCCGCGGGTCTTCTATCTGCGCTATCACGGCTACAGCGTCTATTTTCCGCTATGGGCGCTCGCCCGCTATCGCCGGCTGCGGGCAGCAAACGCGGTCACATCGTCCCACGGGATGTGAGTCCCCTCGGCCTCATTACCGGCATGAAGAGCGAGGCAGCGCTTCTGTACGCTGCCGCGCAAGACGGATCTGACCCGGTATGCCCCATGATCGCGGCAACAGGCGGCGACCCTCTTCGGGCAGAAAACGCGGCACGCGAATTCGCCACGGCCGGCGCGGCCGGTCTTGTCAGCTTCGGTATTGCCGGCGGACTTGATCCGGCCCTTCAGCCCGGCGACCTGATCCTCGCCGAAGGTGTTCGACTGCCGGATGAGGATGTCATATCGACACAGGCATCGTGGCGCACCGCCCTCGCGGCGGCCGCGGCCGGTACCGCCGACGGCTTGATGTACGGAAGCGACCTTGCCGTTTCGCAGACCGACGATAAGGCGCGCCTGTTTACCGACTATGGCGTGCGCGCTGTCGACATGGAGAGCCATGGTGTGGCCCGTGCGGCCCGAGAGACCGGTTTACCCTTCCTGATCGTCAGGGCAATCGCCGACCCAGCCGACCGGACAATTCCGCCTGCGGCCCTGGCCGGACTCGGGCCGGATGGGGAACAAAGACCGATTGCGGTAATGCTGGCGATGCTCAGAAACCCAGCGCAGGTGCCCGCGCTTATCCAGCTCGCGCGAGACGCAAAAACGGCACTACGCCGTCTCGCGGCTGCAGCGCCGTCCGTCGTAAAATCAGCCCCGGTTTAGGCCGCGTCGCTGCGCTTGCGCTGTTCAGCCTCGGCGTGCAGTTCGCTCAATGTTTTCTGGACGTTGGATTCGAATATGTACTCCGCCGGCCTTTGGTTCTCGAGCGGAATTTCCGGCGCCATCGGACCGTCAAGCGCCGGCCCCTTCATCAGAACCTTCAGTGCCTTCAGCGGATGCGCGATCGTATCTGTCACCGCTGTCGCTTCGTAACCGCAATGGACCATGCATTCAGCACATTTTTCGTATTTACCGGTGCCGTAGGAATCCCAGTCGGTCTCCTGCATCAGCGCCTCGAAGCTGGGCGCATACCCTTCGTCCAAAAGATAGCAAGGGCGTTGCCAACCGAACACGTTGCGGGTCGGATTCCCCCACGGCGTGCAGCGGTAATTCTGGTTCCCAGCGAGGAAATCGAGGAACAGCGTCGACTGGCTGAACCGCCAGTTCTTCCCCTTTCCTAACCGAAAGACATCGCGAAACAACTGCTTGGTCTTCTGCCGCGACAGGAAATGCGTCTGGTCGGGGGCACGTTCATAGGCGTAGCCCGGCGACACGGTAATCCCCTCGATACCCAGGGACATGCAGTAATCGAAAAACTCTGCCGTCCGCTCCGCTTCCGCATTGTCGAACAGGGTGCTGTTGACGTTGACGCGGAAGCCGGCGTCGCGCGCCTTCTTAATAGCGCGGGTCGCGATCTCGAAAACCCCGGCCTTATCGACGGCCTTGTCGTGCTCGTCCTTCAGCCCGTCCAGATGAATCGAAAAAGTGAGGTAGGGTGTCGGTTTGAAAAGGTCGAGTTTCTTTTCCAGCAACAGCGCGTTGGTGCAGAGATATACGAACTTCTTACGCGCGATCAGCGCGTCCACAATTTCACCGATTTCACGATGGATGAGCGGCTCGCCGCCCGGAATCGATACGACGGGCGCCCCACATTCCTCAACGGCTTCGATGCACTCCTCGACGCTGAGGCGCCGATTCAGAATCGCGTCGGGATAGTCGATCTTGCCGCACCCCGGACAGGCAAGATTGCACCGAAACAACGGTTCCAGCATCAGCACAAGCGGATATCGCTCCACCTTGCGCAGTCGTTGCTTTATCACATACGCCCCGACACGGAGCTGCTGGATTAGAGGTACGGCCACGTTTCCTATTCCACTTCTTTGCCAACCGGTCGCCGCAGCGCGCCGGATTTACACAACATCTGCCAGTTCTTTAGGCAACTTAAACTGCACGTTTTCTTCAATGGCTTCGAAATCCTTCACGGAAACGTCATAGAGCTCACTTAGACGTTCCACGAGGCCAAGAACGAGTTCTTCCGGTGCCGAAGCGCCGGCCGTCACGCCGACAATCTTCGCGCCTTTCAGCCAGTCTGGCTCGAGCGCATCCGCATACGGAATGAGGTAGCTCGATACGCCGGCCTCTTCACCGATCTCACGCAGCCGGTTCGAGTTGGAGCTGTAATGGGCCCCTACAACCAAAATAACGTCGGCCTGATCAACCATCATCCGGACCGCGCTCTGCCGATTCTGCGTCGCGTAGCAGATATCTTTCACATCCGGGCCGACAATCTCCGGAAAGCGATTGCGCAGCGCGTCGATGATGTGCCGCGTGTCGTCGACGCTCAGGGTCGTCTGCGTTACGTAGGCGAGCTTTTCCGAATCTTTCGGCTCCAACAGAGCCACGTCCTCCAGGGTCGACACAAGATGCACCTTGCCTGGAACTTGCCCCGTCGTCCCGACGACTTCCGGATGCCCACGATGGCCGATCAGGACGATTTCGTACCCCTTGCGCGAGTAGCGCTGCGCCTCATTGTGCACCTTGCTGACCAACGGGCAGGTCGCGTCGATCACGCTCAGCCCGCGCTGCTCCGCGCCGTCCTCGACTTTGCGGGACACGCCGTGGGCGCTGAAGATGGTGACCGCGCCGTCCGGAATCTCGTCCAGTTCTTCGACGAAGATTGCCCCTTTCGCCTTCAGGTTCTCCACTACTGTCTTGTTGTGAACGATTTCGTGCCGGACATAGACCGGTTCATCGAATTTCATCAGGGCACGGTCGACGATATCGACGGCGCGCACGACACCGGCGCAGAAACCGCGCGGCTTCGCCAAAAGAACCTGAAGCGGTTGTTTTTCCATCATCCCTACTC
>JAPPPC010000054.1:1271-3515 GCA_028817685.1 Rhodospirillaceae bacterium | reverse complement strand
GGGAAGGATACGGGGCAGGCCCAGGCCTCTTCGGCCGGCGCATCGGAGAGGGGCGCGTCGTCGGGAAAGTCAGCCAGTACCGGCCGCGGCCCGGCATCAAGCAAGGCCAGCGCCGCCTCGAGCACCCGGCGCTGGAGCACCGCATCGTCCGGCGCGCCGAAGGGGCGGCCGAGCTCGAACGGCACCCACAGGGCACGCGGCGGCTCCATTTGTTCCGTATGGGGCCGCACGAGGCTGATCCCGGTGGTCGATAGGCCTTCGCTTTCCAGAAAATGGGAGAGCGCGCTCACGGCGCGCGTGCAGTTCGGTCAGACCGGGACCAGCAAAACCGTATCGACCCCGTCGCTTTTCAGCAGCGCAGCAACCTCTTGCGCATTTTTCGCGTAGGCGTCCGGTTCCATATAGGCGCCGTTGAAGGCGTAGTGATGCGACGCCAACGACCCGATAGCCCCCTCGGATTCCAATTCGCGCAGCCGGTCTATTGGGAAGACCACGTTGGCGTCGCGCTGGAACCCGCTGCGGTCGAAATTGACCGAGGTGTGGCTCATCACCAGGTCTTTGCCTTCGACCGTGCCGGGGATGACCCGGTATTCGGCGCTACGGAAATTGAAGGGCGCATCCTCCCGCATCTGCAATCCGGCGGTCGTCACGATGGCGATGCGGCGCTCGTTGAGCGGCGGGCCTTCGACCCAGGGTTCGCCCTCGAACTTCGGGCAGGGTTTGGTCAGCAGATGATTACGGTCATCTTCCAGCATGTCGGTCAATCGAACCATGGGGGTGCCTTCTAAGGTGAGGCGCGGCGCGACACCGCCGCGCGCAAATCCGTCATTCTTACGGCCCCGGTGCCCAGCGCCGCCAGGGCGAACAGACCGCCACCGGCAACAACGAGCGACGCCAGCGCCACGATCCGTTGCGCCTCACCGCTGCCCAGTGGTCCGGCCAACCAATCGGCGCCCCACCAAACGGCGACGCCCATCAGGGCCGAGGCCAGTATCAGCCGCGGCACGCAGCGCCGCAACCGCGCGTCGAAGGCCAGATGCCCGCGCCGCACCAGGAGCACGGCCAGTGCCGTCGCGTTGAACCAAGCGCTGAGCGCCGTCGCCAATGCGATCCCCACATGGGCCAGCACCTGCATCAGGGCAACGGCCAGCACGACATTGGCGATCATCGCCACCACTGCCACCTTGACCGGGGTCTTCGTATCCTCTCGCGCGAAGAATCCGGGTGTCAGCGCCTTGATCAGCACGTAGGCGGGCAGCCCCACCGCGAAGGCGGCCAAGGCGCCGGCCGTCGCTTCCGCCGACGCGGTATCGAAGGCACCGCGCTGGAACAGCACGGTGACGATCGGACCGGGTATGGCGATCAGCGCCGCCGCCGCCGGTAACGTCAGGGTAAGCGCGAATTCGATCGCTCGGTTCTGACTGCCCAGCGCCGCCGCGGCATCGCCGGACCGCAATTGCCGCGTCAGCAGCGGCAACAAGGTGATGCCGACGGCAACGCCGACGACGCCCAACGGCAGCTGGTTCACCCGATCGGCGTAGTAGAGGAACGAGACCGACCCTTCCGACAGGGTCGAGGCGAGGATCACATCGATCACCACATTGACCTGTACGACGCCGGCCCCGAGCAGGGCGGGCGCCATCAGCACCAGCAGCCGCTTCACCCCCGGCGTCAGTCGCGGCCGCGGCGGGACAAACCCAATTCCGGCCCGTTTGCAGGCGAGCGCGATCCAGACGAACTGCGCCAGCCCGGCGGCCGCCACGCCCCAGGCGAGCGCGTGTCCTGGATCCGGCAAGACCCCGTGCCGCACACCAAGCAACACAGCGATCAGCACCACATTGAGCACGATGGGCGCGGCCGCGGTCGCGGCGAACCGCTGCAGTGAGTTCAGCATCCCACCCATCAGCGCGACCAGCGCCATGAAGGTGAGGTAGGGAAAGGTGAGCCGCGTCAGGTCGACGGTCAGGGCGAACTTGTCCGGCTGATCGGTGAAACCCGGCGCGATGCCAAGCATCAGCCACGGCATGGTCAACATGGCCGCGAGGGTGAAGACCAGCAGCACCGTGCCCAAAACCGACGCCACTTCGGCGGCGAACTTCACCGCCGCCTCTTTCCCGTCGGTCGTCAGCCGGCCCGCGAACAGCGGGACGAAGGCGGCATTGAACGCGCCCTCGGCAAACAGCCGGCGGAAAAAATTCGGAAACTTGAAGGAGACGAAAAACGCGTCCGCGATCAGTCCCGCGC
>JAPPPC010000054.1:0-1261 GCA_028817685.1 Rhodospirillaceae bacterium | reverse complement strand
GATCACATTGGCGATAAGCATATCGCGCGCGAAGCCGAGCACGCGGCTGACCATGGTCCAGCCGCCAACCGTCGCGATGGATCGGAAAAGCGCCATAAGCCGATTCTAAGCGAGATTCGCGGCGCGAATAAGGCTGGTTAGACCTAGAAGGCGATTAAAAACTACCGCGTTTTCAGTCATCCCCTCACCTTGCCCTGAATGGTCATCAAAACCATTCAGCCCCAAGGGAGAGGGTTCTCTATAGCGCACCGTCCTAGCTCCCTCTCCTTGGGTAGAGGGAGGGGGTGATAGAAAACCGTCAAAACTACGATGGCTGGGACTATTCTTACTCCGCCGCGGCGCCGCTCAGCGCAGGTTCTTCCGCATCTTCGGCGGGATCGCGCAGCGCTTCCATCAGCGTTTCTTCGATCTGCTGCATTTTGCCCTTGTGGTCCACCTTCATGCCGAACACGTCCTTGACGTAAAACACGTCGACCACGCGTTCGCCATAGGTCGAAATCTTGGCGGAGGAGATCTGCAGGCCGAGGTCGTGCAGCGCGCCGGTGATGTCGTACAACAGCCCCGGCCGGTCACGGCCGTTCACCTCGATCAGGCTGAAGGTGTTGCTCGCCTTGTTGTCGATCAGCACCCGCGGCGGCACGGTAAAGACGTCGGTGCGGCTCGGCAGGCCGCGGCGCTTGGCCATTTCGTCCGCGACGCGTAGCTGTCCCGCCAGAGATTGTTCAATACGTTCTTCGATCCGTGACAGGCCCGACTCGCTGTCGACCGTGTGGCCGGTCGCATCCTGGATCCAGAAGCTGTCCAGCGCCATGCCGTTGTTGAAGGTGTTGATGCGGGCATCGACGATGGAGGCGCCGCAGACCGCGATCGCCGCCGCGATCTTGTTGAACAGACCCGGATGGTCGGCGGCGTAGACTGTGAGTTCGGTCACGTCGCGCTCCGGTTCGATTTCCGTATCGATGGCGAGCGGCTGTTGCGCCTCCGTCGCGTTGCGCACGAATCGGGCATGGCGAACCAGCGTGTCCGGGTCGTAGTAAAGCCAGTAGGAGGCCGGCCCCCGCTTGAAATGCTCGTCCACCGCGTCTTCCGTCCAATCGGTCAGCTGTTCGATAAGGAGCTCACGCATGCCGGCGGCACGGTCGCCCATGCGCTCGCCCTCGAAACCGCCGCTCATCACCGCTTCCGAGCGGTAATAGATCTCGCGGAGCAGGGTGGCTTTCCAATTGTTCCAGCGCCCGGGCCCGACAGCACGGATATCGAC
>JAPPPC010000643.1 GCA_028817685.1 Rhodospirillaceae bacterium | reverse complement strand
AGTCAACATCGTCCGAGGCGGCCACCATTGTCGACAGGTTGGCAGAGCCCACCGCGCGGAGCGCCTGTGCCGTCCCGTCGACAGGGTTCTGCGAGGTGCCGTAACTCGGCAGATGGGCGTCGATTGCCGCCCGCGTCGCATCATCGAGGGTGGGAACGCTCAACCCCGCCGCACTCGCCGTATCCGCCATCCAGCCGCCAGCGCCGCCGGACCCGGTGATAATGCCGACGCGTTTGCCCTTCGGCAGCCGGTCGCGCCAATAGGAAAAGCCCGCCGCGATATCGACGATTTCTTCGATGTCCCGGCCCTCGATCACGCCGTACCGCGCGAACATCGCGTTGTATGCCGCATAGGACCCCGCGAGGGCGGCCGTGTGCGACGCCGCGGCCCGCTGACCCGCCTGGGAATGACCGACCTTGGTGACGATGATCGGTTTGCCCGCCCGCAACGCCTTCTCGGCCACGACGGGGAACAGTTCCGGCGTCTTGATGTCCTCGATGAACATGGTGATGACGTCCGTGCCGTCCTCCTCCAGCATGTGCTCGACAAGCTGGAACCCTTCAAGGCAGGCCTCGTTGCCCGTCGTCACCACATAGCTGAAGGGCAATTGTCTCGGGCGGCCGCGATCGTAGAAGGCGAACCCCATGCCGCCGCTCTGCGCGACGACGCCGATCCTGCCATCCTGGCGGAAGGTCGGCAGGAGCGGTGTTTTCGGATCGTCGACCGCCGGGCTGAAGGTCGGGCAGAAGTCGAGCGCCATATTGGCGAATCCTTCGGAATTCGGCCCGCACACCGCCATGTCGTATTTCGCGGCGATTTCGCGAATGCGGCGCTGTTGTTCCTGCCCCTCGCCGCCGACCTCTTCGGCGAACCCCGAGGTGATGATCTGCGCCGCCTTGACGCCCATGGCGCCGCATTCTTCCAGCGTATCGGGCACGAAGGCGGAGGGGATAATCAGCACGGCCAAATCCACCACTTCCGGCAGGTCGGACACGGATCGATAGGCTTTCAGCCCCATCACCTCGTCATGGCTGCGGCTGACCGGATAGACATTGCCCTTGTAGGGATGGCAGCCCAGCACATTCATGATGCGGCCGCGCAGAATGTGGGTGTCGGGCGAAGCGCCGACGACCGCGACGCTCGCCGGCGAAAGAAGGGCGCCGATGTCGGGCATTTTTTCCGCCTCGCTTGTGTCGGACTAACGCAGCCCGAGACCCCGGGCGATGATGCCGCGCAGGATCTCGCGCGTGCCGCCCTGGATGGTCAGTTTCGGCGCGATCATGGTGGCGAAACGCAGCAACTCGTCGAAATCGGCCCGGTTGCCGGCGTCATCGTCGACAAAGGCCGCCAATTGGCGCGCCTTGGCCGGCAAATCCTGCTCCCAGTTGGTGCCGAGGTCCTTGACGATGGAGCCCTCCAGGGTCGGTTCCTTGCCCGCCTGCAACATGCCGTTGACCGATACGGACATCCGACGCAGCGTATGCAACTGGGCCACCAGGCGACCGATTCCTTCCGCGCCGCGCGTGTCCGGCTTATCACCCAAGGCCCGCACAAGTTCTGTCAGGATGTAGATCGTCTCCAGGAAGCGTTCCGGGCCGCTGCGCTCATAGGCGAGTTCGCTGGTCGCCTGCTTCCAGGCGGAATCCACTTCGCCCAGAACGTTTTCTTCCGGCACGAACGCGTCCTCGAACACCACTTCGTTGAACTCATGAATCCCGGTCATGTGGTGGATCGGGTTCACGGTGATGCCCTTCGTGTTCTTCATGTCGACCAGGAACTGGGTCAGCCCGTGGCGTCTGTTTTCCTCCGTCGAAGCCGACGTCCGGAACAGGCCGATCATGTAGTCGGCACGGTGCGCGCTGCTGGTCCAGACCTTGGCGCCGTTGATCAGGAACCCGCCGTCGGTCCTGGTCGCCCGCGTACTGGCGGCGAACAGGTCGGAGCCGGAGCCGGGCTCGCTCATGCCGATGCAGAAGCAGCATTCGCCGCGGGTGATGCGCGGCAGGATGTCATCCTTGATGTGATCCGGCGCGTATTTGATGAGCACCGGGCCGCTTTGCCGGTCGGCGGTGAAGTGCACCCGGGTCGGCGCGCTGACGGCGCGGAACTCCTCGGTGACCACATAGCGCTCAAGAAAGCTGCGCTCCTGACCGCCATATTTCTTGGGCCAGGTCATGCCGATCCAGCCACGTTCGCCCACACGGCGGCTGAATTCCGGATTGAACCCGTCGCGATAGGGTGCGGTCACCGGATCGAAGGTGCCGGCCGCGATCTCCTCGTTCAGGAACGCCCGCACTTCGGCGCGCAACGCCTCGGCCTCGGGAGGCAGGCGGATCGGATCGAATTGAATGGCACTGGACATCTGTTTGCTCCCGCTACTGAACCGCTACCATGGGCCATATTTCGTCGGCACCGCGCGCCGCGACCATCTCGCCAAGCCGCACGGCCCACACGCTTTCGCTGCCGAAATCGTCCCGCCACGACCAAAGCCGCGTCGTGAAGCGGTGCAGGATATGCTCCGCCGTGAAGCCGATCGCGCCATGCGCCTGATGGGCGATCCCGGCCCCTTCGCCGGCCGCTTCGCCGACCCGGATCTTGGCCGCCGCCACCTCAAGAAACACGTGATCGTCGAATTCGTCTGCGTGACCCAACGTATGGGAGACCGAGCCTGCCGCCGCGATCGCCGCTGCTGTCTCGCCGCCCAGCCGGGCCAGATTGTGTTGCACCGCCTGGAACTTGCCGATCGGCCGCTCGAACGCGACGCGTTCCTTGGCGTACTCGACGGAAATGTCGAGGATCGCCTGCAGCGCCCCCGCCATCTGCGCGGACCGGGCGGCGGCCCCCATCTGCATCAACGCATCTTCGTCGAGACCGTCCACCGGCTCCGATACGTTTTCTGGAATCACCCCGTCCAAACCAACACGGCTGCGCGCTTCATGCGCCAGGCTGCTGCCTTCGCCAACCGTACACGCAGCGCGGTCTACCAGCGCGACGACATGGTCCTCGCCACGGCGCGCGAGCACCGCGATCTTTTCCGCCTCATCGGCAAACGGAACGTCCCGGGCCGTGCCGGAAAGGCTCCCATCCTCGCCCAAGGTCAAGCTCTCACCCGGGCGTACCGGAGCAATGGTCATCATTCCCATCGGCACAACCAGACCGGCGCGGGACAGCAGCCAGCCGGCAAGCAGGGTTTCGGCCAGCGGCACCGGCACGGCGAACTGGCCCGAGACCTGCAACACGTCGAATCAGTCGACGATCGTCGCGACCTCGCCGCCCAGTTCGTCCGGCGTCCAGGCCTGGGTCAGGCCCGACTCTTCCAGGGCGGACCATAGCGGCGCCTTCCAGCTGTCGTCGGCGGCATTGGTTACCGTTTGCGGGTCGCATAGATCCTGAAAGATCCGCGTCGTCGCATCGATGATGATGTTGTCGTCGCTCATAAGGCCGGTATCTCCTAATGCGGTCGATCGCCGGTGATCGTGGCACGGTGCACGCGCCGCCGCTCGCCATGATAATCGTTGATCGCGAAATGCTGAACGCAGCGATTGTCCCAGATCGCGAGGGTGCCAACATCCCAGCGGAAGCGGCAGGTGAATTCGGGCCGGACAGCATGGGTGATCAAGAAGTCGATCAGCGGCTTGCTCTCCGCTTCGGTCATGCCGACGAACCGCACCGTGTGGGCGCTATTGACATACAGCGCTTTGCGGCCGGTTTCCGGATGCGTCCGGACGACCGGATGCTCGGCCATGATCTCGTCGGCCTTGTCCAAATTGGTCGCCGTCATGCTGCTCTTGTAGTCCATTCCCGCGGCGCGGCCACCGGTCCGCCGCAGTGCCGCACTGCTGACCCCGACGAGCGGGTCGAGCATGTTCTTCATGCCGTCGGACAGGGTTTCGTAAGCTTCATACATGTTCGCGAACATCGTATCGCCGCCTGCGGACGGCACTTCGAGCGCGTACAGCGCCGTGCCCAACGGCGGCTCTTCCAGATAAGTCGTGTCGGAGTGCCACACGCCGCCGAAATTCTTGGTCTCGTGCGGCTCCTTGATGATCTCGATGATCTCCGGCGCTTCTTTCAACCCTTCCACGAAAGGGTAGTCGTTGAGCGGTCCGAAGCGGCGCGCAAACGCGGCTTGCTGCGGTGGGGTGAGTTTCTGATCCCGGATGAACAGAACCTGATAGTCCAGGAATGCCTGATGGATCTCGTCATAAACCTGATTGGTGAGATTATCCGCCAAATCCGCGCCGAAAATCTCCGCGCCCAATGATCCGGCAACGGGCCGCACATCGATGGTTTGTTCCGCCATGTCGCTCCTCCCGACGTCCCTCCGACGGGACCGCCTCGCCGGCACCATTTGTCGATTTTCGTCCTCGCGCACGGTACCGGCTTCAGGAAAACTCAACGTGCGCGAGCCCGTCTTCACATACCGAAATTTCGGCCATTTCGCGGGATTACAATATTTTTCAAAATCACCTCCGCCATTTCAATTTCAATAAAATCAAGCTAGAGTTGAGAATTCATCAAATCGAGTGCGACGATGCGTAATCGGTTTCCACTTCTGAACGCGTTACGCGCTTTCGAAGCCGCCAGCCGGCATGGCAGCCTGTCGGGTGCGGCGTCGGAACTCTCGGTCACCACGGGTGCCGTCAGCCGACAAATCTCGCGTTTGGAATCCTATCTCGATTGCCCCCTGTTCACGCGCAACCCGCGCGGTGTCGAGTTGACCGACAAAGGGGAAGCCTATGCTGCCTCGCTGACCGAAGCATTTGACAGTATCGACGAGGCGACCAACGTGCTGCGCAGCGGCGGCGTGCCCGCCAGCCTGTCGGTGTTTTCCTTCACAACCCTGGCAATGGAATGGCTGCTGCCGAACCTCGACTCGTTCCGGGAACTGCATCCCGACATCGACCTGAAGCTCGTCGCGTCCAGCGAACCGGTCGGACTGTATGACGGGCAGGTCGATGTCGGCCTATGGATTGGACCGGAACAATGGCGCGGCATTCATTTCGACGTGCTGTTCAATTCGGACCACTTCCCCGTCTGCAGCCCGACCTTGTTGGAGAACGGTCCGCCGCTGCGCGAACCGGCGGATCTCCGTCACCACACCTTGCTCTATTCGACCGCCCGAATCCCCAATTGGCCGGACTGGCTAAACGCGACGGGGATCGGCGACCTGGACGTCTCGCGGGAGATGCGGTTCGAGAATTCTTCGAACGCCTACCGGGCGGCGCGCGACGGGCTGGGCATTGCCTTGGGACAACGGCTCTTTGTCGCAGAAGACATCGCAGCGGGACGGCTTGTGGTTCCCCTGCCCTTCAGCATTCGGTTGCAGCAAAGCTATTGCCTTGTCTGCCTCGAGTCGCGACGTGCCGATTGGAAGATCGAGGCATTTCGCAGCTGGATCAGTGCACGGGTTGCACAGACCGAGGCCCTGTCAGATTCCGTGCTGCCGGCTGATATGACGGTTATCTCAATCGAAGGTCCCCCGGCTTCCTAAACCAGCGGCGATTTCCATTGCATCACCGGCCATTCGATGCACTCTTTGCACAGGAACAACATAGAAAACCTGCCGAGACCCGAGGATCATGGATTTTTCCGATACCAAAGAAGAAGCGGAATATCGCGCCAGAGCGCGCGCCTGGCTGAGCGAAAACGCAGAGCCGAAGCGCCCCGGCAGCACCTTTAAGGTCAAGTACGGCGCCGACGATTTAGTGCCCCTGGCCAAGGATTGGCAGCTCAAGAAGTACGCAGCTGGCTATGCGGGTATCACCCTGCCAAAAGAATATGGCGGCCAGGGCGGCACGCAGTTGCAGCAAGTCATCTACAACCAGGAGGAAGCGAATTACGTAACGCCGCGCGGCGTCTATGAAATCGGCCTGGGCATGTGTATTCCGACCATGCTGACCTACGCGACGGAAGAGCAGAAAACCCGCTATGCGGTCCCGGCGCTGGAAGGCAAGGAGATCTGGTGCCAACTCTTTTCGGAACCGTCCGCCGGATCCGACCTTGCGGGGCTGCGGACGCGTTGCGTGCGCGATGGCGACGACTGGATCATCAACGGGCAGAAGATCTGGACCTCTGGAGCGCATTTCTCCGATTACGGCGTAATCGTCGTCCGCAGTGATCCGAACGCCCCCAAACACAAAGGGCTGACCTATTTCTTCCTCGACATGAAATCGCCCGGCATTGAGGTACGCCGCATCAAACAGGTATCCGGCGTCTCGAACTTCAACGAGGTCTTTTTCACGGACGTCCGTGTCCCCGACTCGCAGCGGCTGAGCGATGTCGGCAATGGCTGGCGCGTCTCGATTACCACGCTGATGAACGAGCGCCTTGCGGTCGGCGAACGGCCGGCCCCGGATTTCGACGAAATCTTCGCACTCGCCCGCGACCTGCACCTGGAAGACGGCCCCGCCATCGCCGACACCGCAGTCCGCGAGAAATTGGCGCGCTGGTATGTCGAACAGCAGGGTTTGAAATTGACGCGATATAGAACGATCACCGCCCTGTCGCGTGGCGCCGAACCTGGTCCGGAAGCCTCAATCACCAAAGTCGTCGGCGGCAGGAAACATCAGGAAATCGCCAATTTCGGCATGGATTTGATGGATATGGCCAGCATCATGATGGATGATGAGGCGATGCCGATGCGGGCGCTTTTCCAAGAAGCGCTGCTGTCCTCGCCGAGCGGCCGTATCGCCGGCGGATCGGACGAAATTTTACGCAACATCATTGCCGAGCGCGTGCTCGGGTTGCCGGCCGACATCCGCGTCGACAAGGATATGCCCTTCAATCAATTGCCGACGGGCAGCGGCGAGTAATCCTCCAACTAGGACCCCGTCTGTTCGTTTGGTATTCGAAACACCGGGGAACTATCCGGAGCGGCACGGGCGGGCCCGCATGCCGCAGACGCTTTGGCGCGCCAACGCATCGCTCTCGCCCATGGTCTCGTCTAGACTGCGCCGCAGACAGTTCAAGCGGAAAGGCAATCCCATGGCAATCGACTACGACCACATCATGTCACTGAAATTGACCGACCAGGAATTTAGCTATGGCGACCGGGAATCCATGCTGTATGCGCTCGGCGTCGGCATGGGGCGGGATCCGCTGGACGAAAGCGAACTGGCGTACACCTTTGAGCGCGACACCTTGAAAACGGTGCCGAGCATGGCCGCGGTCCTGACGCGTATGCCCTTATTGAAGAATTGCGGTTACGACTACTCCCAGGTTTTGCATGGCGAAATGGGCCTGACCTTGCACCGTCCTCTGGCGCCGGAGGGCGACCTACTCGCCGATGCACATGTCGTCGAAGCCTACGACAAAGGCGAAGGAAGAGGTGCCTTGATCCTGACGGAGACGGTGGCACGCGACAAATTCGACGGGACGCCGGTCTTCACCGCGCGCAGCGCGACATTCGCCCGCGCCGATGGTGGCTTCGGCGGCTGCACAGACCCCAGTCCGCAACCGCATCCGGTGCCGGACCGCACGCCGGATGTCTCTTGCGCTCTGGAGACCCGCGCCGACCAGGCGCTGCTCTATCGGTTGAATGGCGACCGGAATCCGCTGCACGCCGACCCCATCCTGGCCCAGCGCGTCGGTTTCCCTGTGCCGATCCTGCACGGGCTATGCACCTATGGCACTGCCTGCGTCGCAATCCTCAAGACATTGTGCGACTACGACCACACCAAGATCACCGGTCTCGACGTCCGTTTCTCCGCCCCGGTCTATCCAGGCGAAACCATCGTCACCGACATGTGGCGGGACGGAAACATCGTCTCTTTCCAGTGCCGGCTGGAAGAACGGGATGTTACCGTAATCCGAAACGGAAAGTGCACATTGGCGGGTTAGTCGTTAGCGCCGCCGCCTCCGCGCCTTTTCGATCGACGATTTCACTCATCCTTTTGGGGCTTCCATTCCCTTCGGGTCGGTCGGGTGAACGCGGCGGGTCATAAAGGTACCGAGGCCTGCGGCGCAAACCTGACCTTCATTGTCCGCGACCTCGCAACGCACGACGCTGGTCCGCGAACCGGCACGAACCACGTCCGCCGTCGCTGTTAGTCGCGGCCCGTTGGCGGCGGCCACATAATTGACTTTCATCTCCAAGGTCGCCATCGGGCGTTTACGCGTGTCGTAGTTGCCGCCCGCGGCTGCCGTCGCCATGGCGATATCGATGATCGCGGCAACGATACCGCCTTGCGCCACACCGCGCAGATTACGCATGTCGTCCGTCAAGGTTAGGCCGACGACGGCATGGCCATCCTCCATCACCTCGTAGTCGACACCCAACCACTTGCGAAATCCTTCGTCCGGCATTCCCGTCCCCATCTCATTGCTCAGTTACGGACTATCCAAGCCCGCCGGCCCGGCGCGGTCAACGGGTGGGGTCTGCACAGACACCAGGAAACTGGGATCAACGCCGCTAAACAAATTGTGAACGAATGTTCGTTTACGGGGTCGGCGCAACACCCCACCTAGGTAGGCAAATCGGCCAACGAATGCCAACTCATGACAACGCCGCGATCGGTCACGCCATTGACCGGTATCGGGCACAACTCAAGGATTTCGCCATGACACAACGAAAGCCCATTCGCTTCATTCTCCTGATTTCGGCTGCCCTGACGGTCGCCGCCTGCCAAGTGACCGGATTGGGCCCGGTCGATCATCCACGGTCCTACGGTACGGTCTCCGAACCGTAAGGATCTAGAACCCTACATCCCGTTTCCCCACGGCTCTGGGGAACAAGCTTTCGGTGCGCTGGAACGTTGTTTCGTTCCAGCGCATTTTTTGTGCCCACCTCCAAGCCTGGACGCGCCAATGAAGCGGCGATACGGTCGCGACCGCATTGCAGCGGCCGTTCCCCGTAATAGTCGGCCCTGCCATATTCACGTTACGAACAAGTCGACATGGGAGATGGTATGCAGATCCACATTGGCGTCGATGTCGGCGGCACCTTCACCGACTTGGCCGTCAGCATTCCCGACGAGAATCGCCAGATCCGCCATAAGCTTCCATCGACGCCCGACCGCCCCGACGCCGCCATCATCGAAGGGATTGCGGCTGTGCTCGAGGAACACGGCCTCGACGCGGGCAACCTGGTTCGCCTGTCACACGGTACGACGGTAGGCACGAACGCGCTGATCCAGAGACGGGTCGGCAAGGTCGCGATCATCACCAATGAAGGCTTCCGCGATCTCCTGGAGATCGGCAGGCAGGTCCGGCCGCAGGTTTATGACATCCATCTTGATTTCCCCAAGCCCCTGGTCCCCCGAAAATTGCGTCTGGAAGTGCGCGGACGCCGCCGGGCCGATGGCAGCGTGCATGTCCCGCTTGACGAGGAAGGTGTCCGCGAAGCGGGACGCCGGTTGGCCGCCGAAGGGGTCGACTGCGTCGCGGTCTGCTTCTTGCACTCCTACGCCTACCCCGAGGACGAAGCGCGTGCCGTGGAAATCCTGCGCGAGGTCTTGCCCGATGGGATCTATGTTCAATCCTCAACGGAGGTCTATCCCGAATTCCGAGAATACGAGCGGTTTTCGACCGCCGTCTTGAATGGTGCGTTGCTGACGGTCGTCGATGCCTATCTCGACCGGTTTACCGCAGCGGTCTCGCAGCTAGGCGTGTCGGCGGAACCCAAAATCAGCCAGAGCAGCGGCGGGCTCATGTCGGTCCATATGACCCGCAAGCTGCCCATTCGCGCCAGTCTTTCCGGTCCCGCCGCCGGTGTCATCGGCACGGCGCACCGGGCGCCGGCCGCCGGGTTCGGCAATGTCATCACGCTCGATGTCGGCGGCACCAGCGCGGATGTCAGCGTCTTGATCGACGGTGAAGCGACGGAGGTTCATAACCGCATGCTGGCAGGATTTCCGCTTCGCCTGCCCGCACTGGACGTCAACGCGGTGGGGGCCGGCGGCGGTTCGATCGCCTGGATCGATGTGGACGGTCTCCTGAAAGTCGGACCGCAAAGCGCAGGCGCACATCCAGGTCCCGCCTGTTACGGGTTGGGTGGTACCGAGGCAACACTGACCGACGCCAACGTGCTGCTGGGGCGCCTGAATGATCAAGCCTTGCTGGACGGCCGCATGGCGATCCGGCGCGATCTCGCGGAAGCCGCCATTGCTAAGCTCGCCGAACCTCTGGGGCTCGACGTGATGGAGACGGCGCAAGGCATCATCCGCGTCGCCTGTGCGACGGTGGTCAAGGCGATCCGTCCGCTTTCGGTCGAGCGCGGCTACGATCCGGCGGAATTTTGCCTGTTCCCGTTCGGCGGCGCCGGTCCGCTGCTCGCCACCGAAACGGCCCAGGACCTTGGCATCGGTACCATAATCGTGCCGCCCAGCCCCGGCATCCTCTGCGCGGAAGGCCTGCTGAACAGCGACCTGACCGCCGATTTCGTGATGACCGCCCTGATGCCGCTAAGTGCGAACTCGCATGAAACACTGAATGCCGTGCGGGAAGAACTGCATAAAAGGGTGGAGGGCTGGTTCTCCCATGAGGCAATTCCAAATGACAAACGCCAGCTGCAATGGACCGCCGAAATGCGGTATCGCGGACAGAACTACGAACTGGCGATCCCACTCGCAGATGGCGAGATCAGCGCTGAGGATTGTGCAGCCCTGGGGGCAACGTTCCACGCCGCGCACCAACGGAGCTATGGGTTCGCCTCCGAGAGTGAAACCGTCGAATTCGTTAACATGAAGGTCAAGGCGGTGGGTCTTTCTGAAAAACCGCCGCTGCCCCGCCTGGAAGAGGGACCGGACGCCGAGCCCGTGGCGCAGCGGCGAACGCTTTTCTCGGGCGGTGTTTGGCATGACACGCCGGTCTACCGGCGCGATGAACTGGCACCCGGACAAACCCTCACCGGCCCGGCCATCATCGAGCAGTTGGATACGACAATTCCGATCTTTCCGGGCGACCGCGGCAACGTCGACGCTTGGGGCAACCTCGTCATCACGATGGCGAAGGAGAACCGGTCATGACGACATTGAGCGCCATTGAGGTGGAATTGCTGCGCAACGGTCTGACCAGCATTTGCGACGAGATGTATGTCGCGCTGATGCGCAGCGCTTATTCCACCAACATCAAGGAACGCAAGGATCACAGCACGGCGATATTCGACATCGAAGGACGCGTTGTCGTGCAGGGCGAAAGCCTGCCGCTACATCTCGCCTCGATGCTTGGCCTGGTCGAAGTCGTACTGGAACGGGTCGGTCCGGACAATCTGCGCCCCGGCGACATGTTCATTTCCAACGACCCGTTCGTCGGCCGCGGCTCCCATTTGCCGGATGTGGCGCTCGTCGCGCCGGTCTTCCATGGCGATACGCTGGTCTTCTTCGTCGCCGACATCGCCCACCACGCGGATATCGGCGGGATGGCACCCGGCAGCATGGCCGGCGGTATGACAGAGGTCTATCAGGAAGGCTTGCGTATCCCGCCGATCCGATTGATGCGCGACGGCGAAATCATCGAGGATGTGTTCGACGTGATCCTGCTGAATGTGCGGGTCCCGGAGGAGCGGCGCGGCGACTATCTGGCGCAGATTGCGGCAAATCGGCTGGGTGAACGGCGCCTGCACGAGCTGTTTCAGCGCTGGTCGGTAGCCCAGCTGCGTGCCGGAGCGGATGCCCTTGTCGACGCCGTCGCGCGGCGCATGCGTGCGGGGATCGACGCGTTGCCGGACGGCGAATACCGGTTCGACGACATCATGGACGATGATGGCATGGGAACGGAGAACATCCCGATCTGCGTGCGCATTGTCGTCGAGGGCGACGAGATCCTGTTCGACTTCGCCGGGTCGGCACCGCAAGTGCAAGGCAACATCAACGTCAGCTACGCCGGCCTGCAAGCCAGCGTCCTGTTTGCGCTTAAGGTCCTTGTCGACCCGGAAGGTCCGACGAACCATGGCATGCTGGATCCCGTCCGTATCGTGGCTGAATCCGGCAGTATCACCAACGCGGTCTTCCCGGCGGCAACGGCAGCACGGGCGCAGACCTGCCAGCGCATCATCGATGCCATCCTGGGCGCCTTGTCCGAAGCCGTGCCCGACCGGGTCATCGCGGCGAGCAACGGCGCCAACGGCGTTTCCGCCTTCTTCGGCGCCGGGCCGGACGGTCGCTACTATGTCTATATGGAGACGCTCGGCGGCGGCGGCGGCGCGCGCGCCTACAAGGACGGCAAGGACGGCGTGCAAGTGCACACCACAAACACTTCGAACTTGCCGGTGGAAGCGCTGGAGAACGAGTACCCTTTGCTCATCGAACGCTACGAACTGGTGCCGGATTCCGGAGGTCCCGGGACCTGGCGCGGCGGCTGCAGCCTGCGCCGCGTCTACCGCCCATTGGGGCACACGACGATTTTCAGCGGTCAGGGAGAACGGTGCGTCAGCCATCCCTGGGGCCTTTTCGGTGGCGGCGAGGGCGGTCTCGCCTCGTTTCATCTAGACTTCGACGACGGGCGGCGGCAGCCGTTGCCCGTCAAGCCGATGACGGTCGAAATCACACCGGATGCGACGGTCACGGCCATCACTCCAGGCGCGGGCGGGTACGGCCCGCCCCGCGAACGTCGTGAGACAAATCTCGCCGACGATCTGACGAACGGCCTGTTCTCCGCCGCCTACATGAAGGCGCATTACGGTTATGAAGCTGCTACCGAACCGGACGAGGACCCTGAGACATGAGCCAAACCTATGACGCCATCGTGGTGGGTGCGGGCATCACCGGCGCCAGCACGGCCTATCATTTGAAACGCGGCGGGATGGACAAAGTCGCGCTGTTTGAACGACGGCGCCCGGCCGCCGGCGGCACGGGAAAAAGCGCGGCGATCGTCCGTCAGCATTACTCGACAGCGCTGCTGGCCCGGCTGACGCAGGAAAGCATCGGTATGTTTCGCGACATGCCCGACGAAATCGGCGCGGACAGCGGCTATGTGCGGTCCGGGTGGTGCTTCCTGGTGCCCAAGCCGATGATTGCGGCGGCAGGTGCCAATGTCGAACTGCTGCAGTCCTGCGGTATCGATACAAGGTTCCTGGAGCCGGGCGAGATTGCGGACCGGATGCCCTGGCTCAACCCGCATGACGTTGCCGGTGTCGTGTACGAACCGGAGGGCGGTTACGCCGATCCCGTGCGCACCACCGAGGCCTATGTCAAAGGCTTCGGCGACATCGGCGGGTCGTTGCACGTCAACACGCCGGTTCGGGCACTGCTTCGCGCGGGCGACAGTGTGACGGGTATCCTCACCGATGACGGCCCGATCGAAGCCGGCTGTGTCGTGAATGCGGCCGGCCCCTGGTCGAAGCATCTGGCGGAGAGCGCGGAGATCGAACTGGACCTGCGCAGCGTCCGCGAACAGGACACGGTGTGGGAGGCGCGCAGCGACCGGCCGATCCCGGAAATTTCCATCTCCAACGCCGTCGACGCAATCTATCTGCGGCCGCTGGGCCAGCGCCGTTTTGTGGTCGGGCGCGGCTTTCCCAAGGACTATATCGACGTCGACCCCTACAACTACAAGGAAACGGCGGACGAGGATTTCGTATCGGACGTCCAGACCCGCCTGGAACACCGCTTTCCGCCCTTCGCCGGCGCCAGGCGGATCGATTCCTACGCTGCGCTCTACGACGTGACTCCCGACTGGTACCCCTTCATCGGACCACGCAGCGGGCTGTCGGGATATTGCGACGCCTGCGGCGGCAGCGGGCACGGCTTCAAGATCGGCGCTGCCATCGGCCGCCGATTGGCGCGCTGGATTAGCGAGAACGATGTCGATGAAGATTTCGCGCGCCTGAGCTACGACCGGGTCGCCGCGAACGAACCCTTCGTCGGCGCCTATGGCGGCAACCGCGCGTAACGCCACGCAAGCCGCGCGCCGGAATAGCGCGCTGTCATCGCTGCCAAGTTCGAAGAGAATGGTGCCCCCGGGGA
>JAPPPC010000700.1 GCA_028817685.1 Rhodospirillaceae bacterium | reverse complement strand
CCGCCATGTTGATCAATTCGAGCTCGCCGATGCGGCGGCTGAACTCGATCTGCTGGTCATCGTCGATCTCTTGTTCCGGAAACAGCACGATCACATGGTCGAGCCAGACCTGCCGGACTTGCGCCAAGGTTTCATCGTCGAGCGGTTCGCGCAGGTCGAGTCCCCGGATTTCCGCGCCGATCTCCGGTGTCAGTTTGCTGACGGTGAAGTCCATAAAGATCTCTCCCGCGGTGACTGTTGCAGGCATTCTAGACCCATCTTGGGGTTCGGGGACAACAGGGCCGCGGCAATGCCGCGTTGGCTTGCCGCGGCGCCAATCGTTAGGATGCCGCCGCAAATCGTTCGGGAGAAATGTAGAATATGAGCGTTCAGCAATTCGATGTCGTTATCGTCGGTGCAGGGTTCGCGGGCATGTATCTGCTCCACCGTCTACGACCCCTGGGTATTTCCGCGCGGGTGGTCGAAGCCGGGACCGATGTCGGCGGGACGTGGTACTGGAATCGCTATCCTGGCGCCCGTGTCGACATCGAGAGCATGCAGTATTCCTATCAATTCGATGAGGCGTTGCAGCAGGAATGGCGTTGGACCGAGAAATACGCGCCACAACCCGAGCTTTTGGAATACGCGCGTCATGTGGCGGACCGCTTCGATCTGCGTCGCGACATTCAATTCGAGACCCGGATCGCCTCGGCGGTCTATGACGCTCGTGCGCAACGCTGGGCGTTGACGGCTGAAGACGGATCGGCCTTCGACGCTCAATTCGTCGTCATGGCGACCGGATGTCTGTCGAAACCGAATTGGCCGCATATCGATGGTATCGGCAGCTTCGCGGGGCCGACCTATCACACGGCGATGTGGCCGCGCGAAACGGTCGATTTCACCGGCCAGCGGGTTGCGGTGATCGGCACCGGGTCCTCGGGGATTCAGTCGATCCCGGTGATCGCAGAGAAGGCCAAGCAACTCACCGTTTTCCAGCGCACGGCGAACTACGCCATCCCGGCACATAATTCGCCCCTGGACAGGGATTACGAAGAATGGGTCAAAGGCCACTACGCTGAATTTCGCGCGCAGGCGAAACAGACCCCGCCGGGTATCTATGGCCGCTTTCGCGTCGGCAAGGCGCTGGAGGCGACGGCGGAGGAACGCCAGGCGGAGTACGAGGAACGCTGGAAGGCGGGCGGACTCGCCTTCATGGGCGCCTATGGCGATTTGATGCTCAGCAAGGAAGCGAATGACACGGCGGCGGAGTTCGTGCGCAGCAAGATCCGGGAGATTGTCGACGACCCCGCGACCGCGGAATCGCTGTGCCCGAAGAACATCATCGGCGGCAAGCGGCTCTGCGTCGATACGAACTATTACGCCACCTACAACAAGCCGCACGTGCGGTTGGTCGATGTGCGTGACAATCCGATCGAGGCGATCACCCCGACCGGTGTCCGTGTGCATGGGGAAGATTTCGAGGTCGACGCACTGGTCTTCGCCACCGGGTTCGACGCGATGACCGGCGCACTAACCGCGGTCGACATCCGGGGGAAGGAAGATGCCAGCTTGCGTGAACGCTGGGCCGACGGACCGATCAGCTATCTCGGTCTCGCCATGGCCGGTTTCCCGAACCTATTCACGGTCACGGGCCCGGGCAGCCCCTCGGTCTTCACCAATATGATCCCGACGATCGAGCAGCATGTCGACTGGATCACCGATTGCCTCGCCTGGATGCAGGACCGGAACTACACCGCGATCGAAGCTGAACATGATGCCGAACAAGCCTGGTGGGAGCATCATCAGGAAGTCGCCACGGTTGGCATCAAGACGACGACCGACAGCTGGTATCTCGGCGCCAATGTGCACGGCAAGGCGCGAGTATTCATGCCGTACTATGGCGGCTTCCCGGACTATTGCCGCAAATGCGAGGAGGTGGTCGCGGACGGCTATGCGGGGTTTGCGTTCGGGTAACGCACAAACTGCGCTATAAGTTGGCCGTTGGGCACCCTGAATGAGGCACGCCGATGGCTGATAGCGCCTATCACAAGATGCGGACCGAGATTGCGCCGGCACCGGCCGGCTGCCCGGTCAATCATGAGTTCTCGACCTTCGAAGAGCACTACATGCAGGATCCCTATGCGGAACTGCACAAGCTGCGGCACGACTCGCCCATCTTCTATTCCGAGAAGCTCGGCTATCTGGTGTTGACGCGTATGGAAGATGTGTCGGAGGTGTTTCGCAACGCCGATGTCTATTCGTCCGAAAATGTGCAGGACCCGGTGCTGCCGATCTGCGATGCGGCGGCGAAGGTGCTGGCGGTGCCCGACTACAATCCCATCGCCGTAATGTCGAACCGGGCGCGGCCGGATCACACACGTATCCGCAAACACACTATGGCGGGATTTTCGAAACGGCGGATGCAGGTGCTGGAGGCGCTGATCCGGGAACGCTGTGAGACAATGGTGGCGGAGATGCTGGCGAGCGGTTCGCCGGCCGAATTCGTCAAGCATATTGGCCATCCCTTGCCGGGCGAGACGATCTTCCGCCTGATCGGGTTTCCAGAGGAGGATGACCGCAAGCTAAAGGAATGGACCACCAACCGGCTGGCGTTCACTTGGGGCAAGACGAGCGAGGCCGAGCAGGTCGATATCGCGGAGAAAATGCTCGCTTATTGGCGTTATTGCGTGTCATTCGTCGCGCATCGTATGGGTCATCCGGCGGACGACTTCACCTCCGAATTGCTGGCGGCCCACAAGGCGGATGCCGAGGACCTGACCTACAAGGAGATCGAGTCGATCGTCTACGGCCTGTCCTTCGCCGGGCACGAGATCGTCAGCAACATGCTGAGCAACGGGCTGATTAGCCTGCTGCGGCACCGGCCCTATTGGGAGGAGCTCTGCGCGGACTCGGGTCTGATTCCCAACGCGGTTGAGGAGATCCTGCGCTTCAACTCGCCGCAGACCAGCTGGCGCCGGGTGGCGACCGAAGATACGGAGATTGCCGGTTACAAGATTCCGAAAGGCACGCAGGTTTTCCTGTCGCTCGGTTCGGCCAACCATGACGAGGCGCTGTTCGACGACCCGGAAAGCTTCGATATTCACCGCAAGAACGCCCGGCACAACATCGCGTTCGGCCGCGGCATCCATTTCTGTCTTGGCAATCGTCTGGCGATCCTGGAGGCGGAGATCACGCTGGAGACCCTGACCAAACGGGTACCGTCGCTCGACATGGTGTCGGATCAGACGTTCGAGTTTTTCCCGAATTTCACGTTCCGCGGTCCGGCGGCGTTGTGGTTGACCTGGGGGAGTTGACCGACCTTTTTGCGGGCGCCGTCCGCCATGTAACATGAGCGGCGTTCGATGATGAGGAGAGGGTGAGATGGCGCGCTTCGATACGGCGATCAAGAACGGATTGATTTTCGACGGGTCGCGGATTCCGCGATACCGCGGCGATATCGGCATCAAGAACGGGGTCATCGCCGCAATCGGTCATATCGATGCCTCGGACGCGGAGCGGGTAATCGATGCAGAGGGGCTGCA
>JAPPPC010000098.1 GCA_028817685.1 Rhodospirillaceae bacterium | reverse complement strand
CCACGATATCGCCCTGATGCAGTGTAAGGGCGGCGCGGAACGGCGCGGACGCGGCGGCTATGTCCAGGCGTCGAGCTATCGCGGAGAAGCGCCCGGCCTGAACCATCTGGCCTGGGAGATGGAGAGCGAAGCCGTTCTGGTGGAGCGGCTGCGGCACGGGGTCGATAATGGGCTGGAGATCTAGTTCAGCGCCGATCATCTGATCTCGCACAGCGCCTACATCGCCGACCCGGAGGGCAATTATCACGAGTTCTATGCCGATGCGACGGAAGATTGGCGCGCCATCTTCAACCCCGAGCGCGAAGATCTGGTCACCGCCGACTGGGACTGGCAGGGGATCGAGAACCCGCTCGGCCCGATGCCGGCGGACCCGAATGACAGCCGCCGGGTCGAGGGTGCGTTGTTCCACCCGCGTCGGATCACACGCGCGGTGCTCGCCGCCGAAACCCCAGCCGTTGAGGCCTTCGTAACCGACGTCGGCGGGCTGACGCAGGTTGCAGAGAAAGAGGGGATCAGTGCCTACCGGGCCGAGACCACCGGCTACGATTTACTGATCGTGCCGGCTGCGACCGTCCCAGGCGCAGGCCTCGTCGGCTTCTCGCTGCTGGTCGAGGAGCTAGACGATCTGCAGCGCTCGATCGAAGCGGCCCGGGACAAAGGGATCGAAATGCGTGTCGCGGATACGCAAGCCAAGCTGAGTGCCGTGCTGCGCGATCCGGACGGGCTCGCGGTCGAGTTCTATCACCCGAAAGGTGACGATTCGATGGAGTCCCTGCCGGTGCCGGGCGAGGGCGATCTTTGGGTGTTTCAGGGATAGGAGGGCAAGGCGCGATGACGACGAAACTCGCCGATACGCCGGTCGCGGCGAAACGCCGCCGCTATGTTGCGGACCCGGACGATATCGGCTCGCTGGTGCAGCCCGACCGGGTGCATGGCAGCGTCTATACCGACCCCGCGATCTTCGAGCTGGAGATGGAACGGGTGTTCGGCCGCGCCTGGGTGTTCCTTGCCCATGAAAGCCAGGTGGCCGAACCCGGCGATTTCTTCACCGCCCATCTGGGCCGCCAACCGGTCATCGTCTGCCGCGACAAGGAGGGCGCGATCCGCGTCTTCTTTAACCGCTGCACCCATCGCGGCGCCATCGTCTGCCGCGAGGCACAGGGCAATACCAACCGCTTCCAGTGCCCCTATCACGGCTGGATCTTCGACACGACGGGACGGCTCGCGGGCGTGCCATACCGCGGCGCCTATTCCGACGAGTTCCTCGCCGATGAGGGCCTGAACCTGGCGGAAGTGCCGCGGGTCGAGAACTATCGCGGTTTCATCTTCGGCTGCCTGTCCGACACCGGCGTCGGGCTGGTCGAGCATATGGGTCCGCTGATCGAGGGCATCGACGGCATCCTGGAACGCGCGCCGGAGGGCGCAATCTCGGTACCGGTCGGCGTGCATCAATACGAGTTCCGCGGCAACTGGAAGATGCAGATCGAGAACGGCATGGACGAGTACCACCCGCCCTTCTCGCACGCCTCTTCGGTAAAGAAAGGCGGGCATCAGATGCAGCGCGCCTATGGCAGCACCGATGGCTACAAGGTGGTGCGCGGCAGCGAGGACCAGGAGGTCGGCTACGCGGAATCCTATTACGATATCGCGGAGTGCCACGGCGCGGATTACGGCCAGGCCTTCCTGACGATCCCGGACGAGTCCCGCAAGGTCGATTTGCGCGAGGAAAGCTACAAGGCGAAGATGATCGCGAAGTTGGGCGAAGCGGGCTACGAGGACATGTTCGAGCGCGCCCGCATGAGCAACGCGGTCTTCTACCCGAACATGATCCTGCGCTCGACCGGCAATGTGCATATCCGCACCATCCAGCCGGTCGCGGTCGACCACACGATCATCCGCGTCTGGCCGATCCAGATCGCCGGCTACGCCGACCACATGAACAAGGGCGTGCTGAAATATTCCAACATCCATGTCAGCGTCGCGTCTTTCGTGCAGACAGACGATATCGAGATCTTCGAACGCGTGCAGGAAGGCCTGCAGGCGCAGCAACCGGAATGGCTGATGCTGGCGCGAGGCCTCGACCGGGAATGGGAAGGCCCGTTCCCCGGCGAGCTGGTCGGCAAGGCGAGCTGGGAGACCGGCATCCGCAAGCAGTTTGCCTATTGGAAAGACCTCATGACGGCGGCGGAATAGGAGGGAAGCCGATGGACGCGATGGCAGCCCCGCCGCGGCGCAAGATGGCGCCACCGGAGATTTGGGAGTTCCTGTTCTACGAGGCCGAACTGCTGAACGAGCAGAAGTTCGAGGCCTGGCTCACCCTGTTCACCCCGGACTGCCTGTATTGGATGCCGGCCGAGGACGACTAGCACGACGGTGAGAGCCGCATCTCGCTCTATTACGACGACCGTCAGATCATGGAGGATCGGATCTACCGGCTGCGCCACCCGAAGATGTATTCGCAACGCCCCATGGCGCGCGGCGTGCGGCTGATCTCCAACGTGGTGCTGGGGGACGGGCATCCGGAGGACGCGCCGGTCGTCCTGTCCAGCTTCACCATGACCGAGTTCCGTCTGAACGAGCAGCGCACCCTCGGCGGCCGCTACGAACACCATCTGGTGCGCCAAGACAGCGACTGGAAGATCGCCAAGAAGATCGTCCGGCTGGTCAATTGCGACGGCGTGCTGAAGAACGTCGGGGTACCGGTATAGAAAGTCCTCGCGGCCAACCCAAACGCAAGCCTGTCACCCCGCACTTGATGCGGGGTCCATGTCCATGCAGAGCACGATGTGTCTCTGGTTCCCGGATCTGCGGCGCAAAGCGCCTTGTCCGGGATGACACGAAAGACGGATTGCACAACACTATGCAGCTCAACCTTGTGACCAACACAGAAAATCTTGAGGGCACGCTGTATTACGAGTTCTACCCCGGGCTCTGGACAGAGGAACATTGGAACCCCGCGTCCGTATATGTCCACGATGACGCTTTTACCCTCATTTCGCAGGTGTTTCGAAACCGGATCCGCCTGTTCGATCCGTACGGAATCTCGAAAATCTCAGGGTCTCGCGTCACTTCCGTCATCGAAGGTTTGGACGAATTCGCTAAGACTGTGAGCGGGACGGAAAAGCCTGAAAATCTATGGCATGGCGAATTGGAAGCGGACATTTTGGAACAAATCGACGACTGGAACCTGGCAAGACGGGAACTAAGCGTCATGCTGCGTAGGCTTGGGCAATGGATGCTTGGTGTCCAAGCGAAAAAACAGCCAATCACGATTATCGGTCTTTAGCCAGGGACCTTCACCGATAACCGGAAGCTAATTCATTTAACGCGTTAAAATTCTTCGCGGAGTTATCCCGCCGTTACGTCCGGCAGCGCCTGGAAGGCGTCGCGCAGGGCCTGGGACCAGCGGTCGCTGACAGCGGCGAAGTCTGCGTCATCCGCCTCGATCCGGCGCTGCACCGCAAAATCCAGCGCGCCCTCGCGGATGACCGACAGATCGAGCGGCATGCCGACGGACAAGTTG
>JAPPPC010000278.1 GCA_028817685.1 Rhodospirillaceae bacterium | reverse complement strand
CCGCGAGTTCGACGCGGATGACGAGGCGCGGATCGCCGTCGTCACCGGGGCGGGGGAGAAGGCCTTTTGTGCCGGCGCCGACCTCAAGACCTACACAATGAACTTCGCGCGGGCCGCGCCGCACGAATTCCGGCAGGAATTCACCGACGGTCCAGGTTTCGGCGGCATCACCCGCAATCTGCAGATCGACAAGCCGATCGTCGCCGCGGTGAATGGCTACGCGGTCGGCGGCGGCCTGGAGCTGGCGCTGGCCTGCGATATCCGCTTCTGCGCGCCGCACGCCATGTTCGGCGACCAGGACGTCAATTGGGGCTTCCACGCCTGCGATGGCGGGCTGATCCGCCTGCCGCAGATCGTCGGCATGGGCAACGCGATGGAGATGATCCTGGGCGGCGAACTGATCGACGCCGAGCACGCCCACCGTATCGGGCTGGTCAACCGCATCTACCCGGCCGAACGCCTGCTCGACGAGACCCTGTCCTATGCCGAGATGCTGGCGACCCGCGCGCCGCTGGCGCAGCGTTTCGCGAAGAACGTCATGATGAAGGCCGCCGATATGCCCTTCGAGGAGGCCCTGCTGCTGGAAAGCCGCTCCTTCCGCGATCTCGGCGACACGGAGGATCTACAGGAGGGCACGACGGCCTTCCGCGAGAAGCGCCCGGCGGCGTTCAAGGGCCGCTAAGCCAACACCAACCTAAACAACGGCCAACGCGCCGCGAAGGAGAGTTCCCATTTCTGACAAACTTCCCCTGGAGGGTATCCGGGTCATGGATATCGGTCAGCTGATCGCCGGCCCGTTCGGCGCCACCATGCTGGGCGATTTCGGCGCCGAGGTGATCAAGGTCGAGCAGCCGGGCATCGGCGATGCCTTGCGCGGCACGCCGGTCGACGGCAAGGCGCAGCGGTCGGGCAATTGGCTGGTCGAGGCACGCAACAAGAAGTCGATCACGCTCAATTTGCGGGTCGAGGCCGGGCAGAAGATCCTCAAGGATCTCGTCAAACAGACCGATGTGCTGTTCGAGAACTTCACCCCCGGCACGTTGGAGCGCTGGAATATCGGCTGGGACGAACTGCGCGCGGTCAATCCGCGACTGATCATGGTGCGCGTGTCCGGCTACGGGCAGGAGGGGCCCTATTCGAAGCGTTCCGGCTACGACCGGATCGCGCTCGGTTTCTCCGGCTACATGTACCCGACCGGCTTTCCCGACCGCTTCCCGGTGCGGCCGGCCTTTCCGACGGCCGACTACAACACCGGCACCTTCGGCGCGCTGGCGGCGATGTTCGCGCTCTATCAGCGCGACCAGCAGGGCGGCCCGGACGCGGAAGGGCAGCTCATCGATCTGGCGCTCTACGAAGCGCCGTTCCGCATCACCGCCGACATGATGCACAAGCACATGCTGACCGGCGACAACCGGGAGCGGATCGGCAACCGCAACCCGACCTTCTCGCCCGCCGGCACCTTCGAGACCAAGGACGGTCGCTACGTGCAGATCGCGGCCGGCGGCGACGCTGTCTTCCGCCGGCTGGTCGAGGCGATGGGCATGCCGGAACTGGCCGAGGACCCGCGTTACGCCCGCAGCAAGGACCGCATCACGCGGCCCGACGAGCTGGAAAAGATCCTGGCCGATTGGATCGCCGAACGCGACTTCCACGACATCGAGGAACGGCTGGTCGGCAACAACGTGCCCTTCGGCGGCATCTATACCGCGAGCGACATCGCCGAAGACCCGCACTACGCCGCGCGCGAGAACATCGCCGATATCCCGGATGCGGAGGAGGGGACCGTGCGCATGCCGGCACCCTTGCCGAAGCTCAAGCGCACGCCGGGCCGCATCGCCCATGCGGGCCCGCCTTTGGGGCAGCACAATGCGGAAATCTATGGCGGAATGTTGAAGTTGTCCGACGGCGATCTGGAGGCTTTGGCAGAAGACGGTGTGATCTAGAGCGCGGCGTCGCCGGTGCGGATCGCGAGAAACCACGCGAACGCGAAGAACACGCTCGCCGCGATGCCCAGGACCCGCCGGTTCTTGACGGTCAGAGTCAGGTAGCGCTCCAGGGTTGCGAAGGCGAAGCCGAAGGCGCAGCCTGCGACGAAACCGGTGACGTGGGCGAAGATGTCCGTGCGTTCGCCGCCCATGCCGACGAAGGCGAGCAGGGCGACGCCGCCGCCCAGGGGGACCCAGCGGTTGCGGCGCGTGGCGCGGCGGCTCCAGGAGAAGGTGGCGAGAATGCCGACGGCGGCGAAGATCGCTGTCGAGGCGCCGATCGAGGCATGATGGGCGGGCTGTGCCCAGGCATTCAGAAGGTTGCCGAGCGAACCGGCGGTGATCAGGCCGGTCCAGGCGAGGCCCCAGCCGATCATTTCGCCGAGCAGATAGGCGAACAGGATGCCGAAACAGAGATTGCTGACCAGATGCGCCGTGTCGACATGCAAGCCGAGCGCGGTCACCGCCCGCCACCATTCGCCATCGCCCACCATGCCGGCATGGCTCATGCCCAAATTCGCCCAATCCAGGCCGAAAATCTGATCCCGCTGCAGGATGTAGACGATCAGGATCGTCATCGCATACAGCCAGGCGCAGGTGATGCCGTCTTGCGTGCTGTAATGGGCCGCATTGTGGCGGCGCGGCCGTTTGTTCTCTTCGACATAGAGCCGGATTTGCTCTCGAGCGCGCGGCGCGTCGCGGTCCTGTATGTGCAGTTCGTAGCTGTCGTCGTCCATCACCAGATGGCAGCGGATCCCCATGGCGATCAGAACGAGCGCGAACTCCATACAGCGTTCGCGCGATCGCGATCGCAACAGCGATACGGTATCGGAGCTCTGATTTTCCATCCTGCCCCGAATATAGGGCGCGGCCGGCGGGTTCGCCGCATCTTTTCACAGACTTGTGGACGCGTGCCGGCGCGGCCTCTCAGCCCGATGCGTCGCCGAATTTGCGCAGCGCCTTGGGCAGGACCTGGATATCCGCCTGGTCGATGGTCACGTTGGACCACAGCAGGTGCTTGCAGCCGGCCAGGACGAGGGTGCCGTCATAGCATTGGAACAGGCGGCTTTCGAAATGCGCCGGGTCGTGCATCGCGTCGATATGGTTGTCGGCGATGTCGAATTGCGGGAACAGGTCCTGCGGCACGAAAAAGCCGTTCCATTCAGTCGTCGCGACCAGCTCGTAGCCCTTCGATTTGCCGAGTTCGACCAGCGCCAATAGCGAGGCGCCCTGATTGACGGCGGGGTCGTCATCCTGAACGAACAGGATGTCGTTCGGCACGGACGGGTTGAATTCGACGACCACGAGGCGCGGTGCGAAATCGTTCAACCCGTTCCAGATATGCCAGTCGAGACCGTCGACATCGATACAGAGCAAATCCAGGTCGCGTGGCGCTCCGGCCTCGGCAAGCACCGCGTCGAGCCCGTCCGGACCGGCGGGTGCGACCAGCCGGTTCAAGGTCGTGACGGCCTCGTTGCCGGCATAGGCCGCCTGCAGCTCGGCGAATTTCTCGGCGCTGCCCTCGATCTGCAGCCCACCCC
>JAPPPC010000367.1 GCA_028817685.1 Rhodospirillaceae bacterium | reverse complement strand
GATGTCCTGCAGGGCCCAACCCGTGATCTGAAAGATAGCGTACACCGGTCGCGACCGTCGCTTCGTTGAACCAGGGCGGGAGGACGAGATAGGGCCGCGTCACCTCCAAATGCCGGAGGGCAGCCATCGTGTCGAGGCCGTTCGTCGTGACGGCGGTGTCCGGTCCGACGATCTCCGACAACGCGTCCGCCACCGCCGCGTCCCAGCCCTTGCCGCCGACGAAGCTGCTGGAGCTGTGCCCGATGACCACCGCTGACAGGCGCATGGGTGCGAATTGCGCCGCACCTCGCGCCAGGTCTTCCGACAGTTCGACGCCGTTCCGTTCCGCCTGCCACGAGGCCCAGGGCGTCTTTGCGGTGATGCGGGCGGCATGGACCGAGACACCCGGCGGCAGCATCGCCCACCATTCGGCTTCCGGTACCGCTTCGCTGCCGACGATGAACATCCCAATGCGGGCGCGGGCGCCCCAATTGTCGTTTTGTAGGTTCAAATTCTACATCCCATCAAAAAGTACGGCGCCGATGACCGTGCGCCAATCTAGGCCTCGTACAACCCTTTGTCCTGCGCTTGGACGGCCGCGAGGGCGGCGATCATGTCAAGGCACGGCGTGTCGACACCGGCGGCGGCGCCGAAGGCGAGGGGTACGAACAGCATACTGTCCAGTTCCATCGGACGGCCGCGCTCGTAATCCTGCTGGATGGAGGGTGTGTGGTCGGGCACCCGCTCGATATGCGCCTGGGGATCGAAATCGAGCGCGATACCGTGCGCTGCGGCGATCGAAATCGCTTCCTGCGCCACCCGCGGGTAGAGGGCTCGCACGCGCGCCTGCTTGCGGATGACGCTGACCTGATGGCCGGTCAGCAGGCTGAGCGTCGATGCGGTCATGTTGATGACCAGCTTCGACCAGATGGTCTGGCGGATGTCGGCGATGGTCTCGGATATCAGTCCCGCCGCCTGAAGGACGGCCCGCAATTCGGCGGTTCGGTCGCTGTCCCGGTCGTCCGGTTCGCCGATCGACAGAACCGACTGGCGTGGGCTGGTGTGCTGCACGACGCCGGGCGTGGTCATTTCATTGGGCGAATTGATGATGCCGCCGATCACCCGTTCCGGCGTGACGGCGCGGCGCAGCATGCCGCCCGGGTCCAGCTTCCCGAGATCGGGCGGCGCGGGCCGGTCGCTGGATAGTCCGACATCGTACCACCAGGGAATTCCGTTCTGCGCGAAGATCACCGGCGTGTCCGGCCCGAGCAAGGGCGCGATACCGTTCGCCAGATCGGTCAGGCTGTTCGCTTTGAGCGTCGAGATGACGACATCCTGAACGCCCAAATCTTCCGAGTTGTCCGAGGCGCGGACCGGCGCGGTTATGGTCTCGCCCTGGCTGTGCAAGGTGACGCCGTCGAGGCGCAGCGCGGCCAAATTTTCGCCTCGAGCGATCGCGGACACGTCGTGGCCGGCCGCCGCGAGCCGGGCGCCGAAATGGCCGCCGACCGCGCCCATACCGAAAATACAAATCTTCATCCGTTACCCTGTCGATGCCGGCATGCGCCGGTTACTCGTCTTTGGACGGTGCCGCATCGCCCTCATCGAGCGACAGCCGGAAATCGCAATATTCGGCGCCCTGCATGATCGTCTGGGTGCGTTCGAATTTGATGTTGGGGTTGAAACCGCCGAACATCTTGCCGTCGCGGCCGCAGGAGAAGATGAAGCCGAGCTCTTCGAGGCCGAGTTCCTTGTACATGTCCGCGTATTTGCAGCGGACGATATTGTAATTGTACTTGCTGTCCGTCTTCTCCAGCACGTCGCGCTTCAAGGCGCCGCCGGCCGACCATTGACCGGTACCGTTCGACAGATGCTCCAGGGAATTGCCGCCGCAGCGTTCGGCAAGCTGCTGGCCCGATTCCTCGGCCAGTTTCAGGATAATGTCGGACGCGACGGCGATGGTTTCCTCGCGCCCGAACTTCTCCATAAAGGCTTCGATCAGGGGACCGGCGATGCGGGCTTCGATTTCCCGCCGGACCAGGATCGGGACGTCATTGATATCCATGCTGATGTCTCCTTGTTGAGGTGAGGGGGAGCTTAGCCGACCCGCGTGCTGGCGCCGCCATCGACCGGCAGGGTCACGCCGGTGATGAAGCCGGCTTCGTCGGAGGCGAGGAACAGGGCGGCATGCGCCACGTCCCAGCCGGTGCCCATCTTGCCGCGCAACGGTACCGTGGCGTCGCGCTCCGCGGCGATCTCTTCGCGCGGTCGGTTGAAAGCGTCGGCGCGCCGGTCGACCGCCATGGGCGTGTCCATTTTGCCCGGCAGGATGACGTTGGCGCGGATGCCGTATTCCGAATTCTGGAAGGCGATCTGCCGCGTCAACTCGACCATCGCCGTCTTGGTCGCCTTGTAGCCGACCCAGGGATAGCTCGAGATCGCGGCCATCGAGGAGATGTTGATTATGGCGCCGCTCTGCTGTTCGCGCATCACCGGAAGGGCATGCTTGCAGGCGTAGACCATGCTGCGCAGGTTGACCTGGACGATCTTGTCGAAGGCTTCGGTGGTGATCTCGGTGACCGGCGCATCGCCGCCTTCGACGCTGATCCCGACATTGTTGTGCAGCACATCGACCCGGCCCCAACGGTCGGTGCAGGCCGTCACCATGCCTTCCATGTCAGACTCGATGGTGACGTCGGCCGCATGGGCCGTGGCCTCGCCGCCTTCCTCCAGGATAAGGTCGACCGTCGCCTGGGCTGCGTCGAGGTGCCGGTCGACGGCCAGCACCTTCGCCCCTTCGCGCGCGAACAGCATCGCGGTGGCGCGGCCATTGCCGATGGCTGGTGTCGGACCCGGGCTTTGCCCCGCACCGACGATGATGGCGATCTTACCTTTCAGACGGTCTCCCATGACGTGTTCCTTATTCCTTTGGGTAATTTATCAAAGTCGCGATGTCGCTCGGTTCTTCCCCTCACCCCAACCCTCTCCCTGGGGCTGAAACGCCTTTATGGGCGTTTCAGGGCGGGGTGAGGGGAGAATTATTCCCATTTGAAAGACACCTGTTCGCTCATCATTCCGGCAGCGGATGTTTCTCCAGTTCCGGGGCGTATTCCGGTTCGACATCGATTTCCAGCGCGCCGAGCAGCCGCACGACACCGTTATAGAAGGCGATGACCATGGTCAGATCGATGATATGCGCCTCGCTCAGTTGTTCCGCCCACACCGCGTAGGTGTCGTCGGAGAGTTTCATCCCTTCGGTCATCTCGCGCGCGCCGCGCAGCACCGCGCGGTCGAGCTCCGGCAGGCCGCTGTCGCCGCCCGCGGTCTCGGTCTCGATTGCCGTCACATCGGATTCGGCCACCCCGAAATCGCGGCCGATTTTCAGATGGTGGCTGTATTCGTAGGGGCTCTTCGTCAGGTAGCCGACCTGCAGGATCGCCATCTCGCGCAGACGCGGGTCGAGCGAACTGCCGAAGCGGATGTAGCCGCCGACGCCGCCGAACTTGCGCGCGGCTTCCGGGCTGTGCGCGATGATGCGGTTGAGGTTGATCGGCCGTTTGACGATGTCCTTGTCTTCCTCGGCCAGGTCGTCTTCGTCGAGATAGGGCAGGCGGGCCATCAGGCGATCTCCTTCGCAAACGGATGGGCATCGAGTTCCGCTTGAAAGGCGGGCTCGACGTCGAGCTCGAGCGTTCCCAGCAACCGCACGGCGCTGGTGTAGAGCGCAATCACCATCAGCAGATCGATGACGTGCGCAGCGTTCAGATGGGCGCGCAAGGTGCCGAACGTCGCATCGGTCAGTTCGCGTTCATCCGTCATTTCACGCGCGGCGCGCAGCACGGCCCGGTCGAGATCCGGCAGGCCGCTGTCGCCGCCGGCAGTCTCGGTTTCGATCGCCTTCACGTCGTTGTCGGTGACGCCGACGTTGCGGCCGAGCTGGAGGTGGTGGCGGTAGGCATAGGGGCTCTTGGTCATATAGACGGTTTGCAGGATCGCCATCTCGCGCAGCCGGGCGTCCAAGCTGCTGTCGAACCGCAGATGGCGGGCAAGGCCGCTGAAGCAGCGCGCGGCATCGGGGCTGTGCGCCAGGATACGGTGCAAATTCATCCCACTCTTGACGATGTCCTTGTCCGCGCCGTCGAGATCCGCCGCATCGAGATAGGGCAGGCGCGCCATCAGCCGCTTTCCGTCGGGCGGCCCAAAATGGCGTATTGCGGGTCGTTGTAGCCCGGGGTCGAGGGGTGGCCGGAGACGACCATGGAATCGATGAGCGCCTCGTCTTCTTCGGTGAGGCGATGCTTGGTCGCCGCGATATAGCTTTTCCATTGCGCCAGGGTTCGCGGTCCGGCGAGCGCGCTGGTGACGATGCGGTTGTTCAGCACCCATTGAAAGGCGAAAGCGGCGGCCGTCATGCCGCGCTTCTCCGCATGTTTCTTGATGCGCTGCGCCATACGCAGGGATTCCGCCCGGAACTCCGTCTCCATGATGCGCCGGTCGTTGCGGCCGGCGCGCGTGCCCTTGCCTGGCGCGGCCTTGGGGTCGTACTTGCCGGTCAGCACGCCGCGGGCGAGCGGCGAATAGGGCACGACGCCGATGCCGTGATGGGCGCAGGCCGGCAGGATTTCGGTCTCCGGCTGGCGGTTCATGGCGTTGTAGTAGGGCTGGCTTGCCGCAGGCCGCGGCACGCCCAGCTTGTCGGCGAGGTGCACCGCCTCCACATGGCGCCAGCCGCGATAGTTCGACAGGCCCCAATAACGGATCTTGCCGGCGCGGATCATGTCGCCCAGCGCGCCGATGGTTTCCGCCAAATCCTTCTCCTCTTCATCCTTGTGCAGGTAGTAGAGGTCGATGTAGTCGGTGCCGAGCCGCTTCAGACTGTCGTCGAAGAACTTCGTCAGCGCCTTGCGGCTGATCCCGCGATCGTACAGGCCGGGCCCCAGATTGGCCGCGCCCTTGGTTGCCAGCACCCATTCGTCGCGGTCCTTGGCGATTAGCTTGCCGACGATACGCTCCGACTCGCCCTTGTTGTAGCCGTTCGCTGTGTCGATGAAGTTGACGCCGGCGTCGCGCGCGGCGTTGACGATCGACCCGGCGGTACGCCGGTCGGTCGCGCCGCCGAACATCATCGCGCCGAGGCACACGCGGGAGACGCGCAGGCCGCTGCGGCCGAGATTGCGGTGTTCCATTTGGAAAAGAGCCCTGTCGGTGTGTGTATGTGTTGCCGTCACTTTACCACCGCCGGCCGGTGGGGGAAGCACGGGGAAAGTGTGACGGCGTTTCCGCTTGCTGTGCCGACATGATCGTGGATAAGAGGGGGCGGCATCGAGGGGGGGCGAGGCGATGAAATATTCCGTGGTGATCATTGGTGGCGGCATCGTCGGGTCCGCGGCGGCCTATTTCCTGGCGCGCTCCGGCAAGGATGTTTCGGTCGCGGTTGTCGAAGCCGACTCGACCTACACGCACGCGACCTCGCCGCAGGGCGCCGGCGGCGTGCGCCAGCAGTTCAGCCAGCCCGAGAACATCGCGATGTCGACCTGGAGCCTCGCCTTTTACAAACGGTTCGAGGAAGAGATGGCGGGGGTACCCGACCTGCCGGATCTGAATTTCCAGGAACAGGGCTATCTGCTCGTCGTGTCGGCCGATGGTGCGGAAACCTTGCGCGGCAATCAGGCGCTGCAGGAGTCGATGGGTGTCAAGGCCGAGCTTCTCGACCGCGATGCGCTGCGGCGGCGCTTTCCCTCAATCCTGCGCGACGATATCGCGCTTGGCTGCTACACGCCGGACGATGGCTGGATCGACCCGCATGCAGGCTTGTGGGGTTTCCGGCGCGGCGCGGCGCATCACGGGGCGGACTATATCAATGGCCGTGTGACCGGAATCGAGACGACGGACGGGAAGGCAACCGCCGTTACGCTGGCGGACGGTACGGTGATCGCAGCGGACATGATCATCAACACGGCCGGTCCCTGGGTCGGTGAGATCACCCGCATGACCGGGGCGGACCTGCCCATCGTGCCGATGTGCCGGGTGCAGCATTTCTGGAAGTGCGCGGCGGAGACCGAGACACTGCCGCTGGTTAAGGATGAAAGCGGGCTGTTTTTCCGGCCGGAGGGCGCGGGCTTCGCCGGGGGGCGGCCGAGCTTCGAAATCGAGCCGGGTTTCGTCGAAGACATCTATCGCGGCTACTTCGCCAATTATTTCGAGGAAACCGTCTGGCCGATGCTGGCCGCGCTGGTGCCGAAATTCGAGAATCTGCGCCTCGAGCGCAGCTGGTTCGGCCATTACGCGCAGAACCAGCTGGACGGCAATATGATCATCGGCCCGTACTCGCCGGGACACGACAACATCATCACCGCCTGCGGTTTTTCCGGGCACGGCATCATGCATGCCCCAGCGGTCGGCTGCGCGCTTTCGGAGCTCGTGCTGCACGGGTCCTTTCAGAGCATCGACCTGGCGCGGCTGGAATATGACCGCGTTCGGCGAAACGAGCCTTACGCGGAGACCGGCATCAAGTAGGCGCCCGGTCAGCGTCCCGTGAAGACCGGCGGGCGCTTCTCCATGAAGGCGCGCGGCCCTTCCTTGGCGTCTTCGGTCGCGGCATTCTGCTTCACGCATTCGGTCTCGATGGCGAAGGCCTCTTCGAAGGAACGGCCGTTGGAACGGACCATCGCTTCCTTTGTCTTGGCAAGTGCGACCGGTGCCCCGGTGCACAGGCGGCTAGCCATCTCCTCCGCGGTGGCGAGGACCTGATCCGGCGGGACGACCCGATTGACGAGGCCGATCCGCAGCGCGTGTTCGGCGGTGATGGGTTCGCCGACCAATGCCAACTCCATGGCGTCGACCCAGGCGACCTGACGCGCCAGACGCGCCAGCGACCCGCCGCCGGCGATCAGGCCGCGCTTCACCTCCGTGAGGCCGAGCGTCGCTTCGGACGACATGATGCGCAGGTCGGCGGCCAAGACCATTTCCGCACCGGCGGCCAGCGCCGTGCCGTTGATCGCGGCGATGAGTGGCTTGAAGAAGGTTGCGTTTCGGAGAACGGCCCGGCCCAGTTGCTTGCGGTCGGCGGACAGACGTCTTTCCCAATCGTCGCGCGGCTCGCGGCTGCGCATCATCAGGGGGATCGTGCTGCCCAGGTCGCCGCCGGAGGAAAACGCCTTGTCGCCCGCGCCGGTGAGCAGCGCGACACGGATCGCGTCGTCGGATGCGAGCTCGTCCCAGATCTCCGCCAAGGTGACGACCATTTCCGGTGACAGCGCGTTGCGCTTCTCCGGCCGGTTCAAGGTGATATGGGCGACACCGTCCCGTTTCTCGAAAATGATTTCGGGCATGTTCGCTCCTTTTGCTTTCGTCAAACGGCGCAGTTCGCTCTCAGGCGATGATACCGCGTTGCGACAGACCGGCGATTTCGCCGGCGGACAGGCCGAGAAGATCGCCAAAGACCCGCTCATTGTGTTCGCCGGTGGTCGGCCCGCAGCGGGTGATCCGCGGCGCGAAACCGGAGAACCGCCAGGGCGCCTTGAACAGGCTCTCTTTGCCGTAATGCGGAATCTCGACAGTCTGTTTCAGGCCGCGGCTGTCGATATGCGCGTCCTGCCACATCGCTTCGCGGGATAGGACCGGGGAAGCGGCGATGCCGGCGTCGCGCAAATGTGCGACCAGCGCGTCACGGTCGAGCCCGGCGGTCCAACCCGCGATGGCGGCGTCGAGCGTATCGACATGGTCGAGCCGTCCGCGTGCCGATGCGAAACGGCCGTCGGCGACCCAGGGCTGGTCTTTGGCGATCAGTGCGAGCGACCGCCATTGCGCATCGTCCGCGACCGCCAGCGTCAGCCAGGCGTCGTCGCCTTTCGCAGGGTAGATCCCATGCGGGGCCATATCGGGGTGGCGGTTTCCCCGGGGCGGCGGCTGCTGGCCGGTCAATTGGCTCTCCAGGATGTAGGGCCGAAGCGTGCCGAGCAACGCCGCGATCTGCGAGAAGTCGATATAGCAGCCCTGTCCCGTGACCCGCGCGCGACGCAGCGCGGCGAGCAGGGGGACGAGCGCGTGCACGGTCGCGCTCGGATCGCTGAGACCGAGGTTCAGCGCGCCGATGGGCGCTTCGTCTGGATAGCCGATCAGCTTTTCCATGCCGACGAAGCTCGACATGGTCGGCGCGTAGGCGCGCATCTTCGTCAATTCGCCGAACTGCCCGGCGGCCGACATCGCCAGCATGATGATCCGCGGATTGAGCGCCTTGAACGCGTCGTAACCCAGGCCGGACCGCTCCAATGACCCGGGCGACATGTTTTCGATGATCGCGTCGCTTTGGCTGACGAGACGTTTCAGCAACGCAACGGCTTCCGGTTCCTTGATATTGAGCGTGATGCCGCGTTTGCCGTGGTTCACCTGGTGATACATCGGCGACATCTCGGTCGAGGGGCCCTCGACGAACGCGCCGTCGCGTACGATGCGGCCCGCGAGCCGCAAATTGTCGGGGCGCTTCGCGTGCTCGACCTTGATGACTTCTGCCCCCAGCTCACCCAGTATCGTGCTCACCCAGGGTGCCGACCAGACCCAGCCGAGATCGAGAATGCGGGTGCCGGCAAGGGGCGCGGAGAGGTCGATAGGTGCCGTCGTGTCCACGCGCGGGGCCCGCAGCAGCTCGGCGGCGATATCCGTTGCCCGATCTTGGCGCGTCTCCATCGCGTGAAATGGGAGTGCCGGCGTGCGGACGGACCTGCCGGCAACTGTGGTCTCCGCGAGAAAACCGCGCTCCTGAAAATGCGGCGTATCCAGTACGTCGGCGAGCTCCCGCAGCGGCGAGACGATCAGCCCGTTCTCCAGCGCGATCGCCTCCAACTCGGCCATCGTATGTTCGGCGAGCCATGGCATGATCAGGGCGTCGACCTCCTCGGGATATTCCCGACCCATGGCGCGGAGCTTCTGATAGCGCGGCTCGGCGGCCCAGTCCGGGCTTCCCAGGGCCGCGACGAAGCGGTTCCACTCGTCGCGCGTCCGCCCACAGATGCATACCAGCCCATCCTTGCAGGGCAGGATGACAAAGGGGTAGGCGCCACCGGAACCGGACGCCCTGCGGCCGTTGCGCTCCCAGGTCAGTCCGTGATGCACGAAGTACCGGCACCCGCCCGCCACGTAGCTCGCCAGCACATCTGCCAGCGCGATATCGACCAGCTGACCGCCCGACCCGGCGTCGCGGGCATGCAGCGCCACCAGGCATCCGGCGGCCAGCATCGCGCCGGATTGATGTTCCAGGATACCGGGCGGCATCGACAGCGGTGCGCGGCCCGGCTCGCCGAGCGACCAGGACACCGCGCCGATCGCCTGCGCGTCCAGCGCCTGCGCCGGAAACGAGGCATAGGCGCCGGTGAGACCGAAGGTCGATGCGGTTCCGATGACGAGATCGGGATGCGCTTCGTGAAGCGCGGCGATCGCGCCCGTCAGACCGGCAAGTTCAGCCGGTGCGTCGCACAAGAGGATGTCGGCACTGGCCAGTGCTTCGTCGAGCGCGGCACGATCCGCCGGCCACGGAGAATCGGACTTGCCGTCCGCAAGCACGTCCAACGCCGCGCCGATTGGCGATCCGGTCTGCCGGGAACTTTCGAAATCAACGACCAGCCGCGCGACATCCGCGCCCATGCCGGCGAGCTGCCATCCGGCGAAGGCGGCGGCGATGCCGCTCTCCGCCCCGACGAACTCGACGACGCGAATCCTTTCACCCTTGGCAGCGTGCGGCTGAACCATCCGTATCGCTTACCCCGTCAGCGGCTTGCGGCCGAGTGGCGGATAAGTGGGGTGAATGTAGCCATGCGTCGAGGCATGGCCCGCCGGCACCAGGCTGTCGAGCAGCGCCTCGTCCTCCGCCGTGAAGCTGTAGTTGAGCGCGTCGAGATAACCCTGCCAGTGCGCCACCGTGCGCGGCCCGGCGATGATGCTGGTGATCATCCGATTGTTGAGCAGCCAGAGGATCGCGAAGGCGATCGGGGTCATGCCGCGCGCTTCCGCGTGGGTCTTGATCACCTGGGCGGCCTCCATCGATTCAGGCCGGTAATCGTTGCTGAGGATGCGTTCGTTGCCGCGCGCCGCGCGCGAGCCTTTGGGCGGCGGCTGTCCCGGCAAATACTTGCCCGTCAGCAGCCCGCGCGACAGCGGGGCGTAGGGGGCGACGCCATAGCCGTAGAACTCGGCCGCCGGCAGGTGATCGTACTCGATCATCCGGTTGAGCGCGTTGTAGTAGGGCTGGTTGATTACCGGCCGCGGTACGCCGAGACTGTCCGCGACCCGCATGATCTCGCCGATCATCCAGCCGGGAAAGTTGGAGAAGCCCCAATAGCGCGCCTTGCCGGCGCGGATCACGTCGCCGACCGCGCCGATCGACTCTTCCAGCGGGGTGTCGTAGTCGACCGTGTGCAGATACCAGATGTCGAGATAGTCGGTCTGCAGCCGGTCCAGACTGGCATCGATCGCCCGCATCATCCATTTCCGCGACAGGCCTTCATGGTGCGGCAGCGGCCCGCCGCGATGGCCGACCTTGGAGGCGAGCACCCATTGGTCGCGGTCCCGCTTGATCAGCCGCCCGACCTCGCGCTCGGATTCGCCCAGCACGTACATGTCGGCGGTGTCGATGAAATTGACGCCCGCGTCGCGCGCCATGGCAACGATCCGCCCCGCCGTCGCCAGACTCGCCTCTTCGCCGAACATCAGCGCGCCGAGGCAGATCGGCGACACTTTCAGGCCGCTAGTCCCCACTTGTCGGTATTGCATGGTTACCCCCTTTGCGGTGGTTAGTTTAATCCGCGCGAAGCCGCTGTCGAGGCCGGCTTGCGCCGCGTGTCGGCCCCACGGGGCCGATTTTCGCCCGCATCGCGCGCGTCGCGTGGGGTGCGTTTCGCCCCATCCGATTATCGGCAGCGAATACTGCTAATAACGCTTTTTTCCCCTGCAACCCTTCTATAATTTCCGATTCTCGTTAAGGCGTATGCACTGCAAGTGCCGTCGATTTGGGATGGACGGCGCGCAGAACCGTTACAGGGAGGAATCATGTTTCATCTTCGAAAATTGACGGCTGCGGTCGTCGGATCGGGCCTGCTGATCGCAGCCGCCGGCACGGCGGGCGCCGTCGACCCGGTCAAGCTTCGCTGGGCTTCGGATCATACCGGCCCGCCGCACCCCGCCGGTATCGCCGAAGTCCGTTTCGCCGAAATGGTCGAGAAGCGGATCCCGGGCTCCAAGGTGCAGATTTTCTGGGCCAAGTCGCTCTACACGGTACCGCAGGGTCTGAAGGCCCTGACCCAGGGCAATCTGGAAATCATGACCGGCCAATTCGGTAAGACCTCGAGCATCGAGCCGCTGTCGAATGTGGTGCTGGGCGCCGGTAAGCTGACCACGGTCGGCGCCATCGACGCCATCGACACGACCCAGACCTACAAGGATCTGGCCGCCCACTTCATGAAGGCGCATGATGTCAAGCTCATGGGTGCCGGTCACCTGTCCATGTATATGGGCGCGGGCGCGGTGAAGAGCCGCCTGATCGGCCCGGCCGATTTCGCCGGCAAGAAGATGCGCTCCATGGGCCCGGCCGAGAACGCGCTGCTCAGCGCGCTGGGCGCCAACCCGCAGGCCATGGCCTTCGGCGACGTACCGCCGGCGCTGCAGACCGGCGTCATCGACGGGCTGCTCACCTCGCTCGGCGGCTTCAACGTTACCAAGGAACAGGCACCGTACTTCACGGTGGCCGGCCTGAACGGCATCGTCGGCGACTACTACTATTTCGGCGTGTCGAACCGTTGGTGGAGCCGGCTCAAGCAGGATCAGCGCGACGTGCTGACGGACATCATCAAGAACGACTTCATCCCGTTCCAGCGCGCCATCAACTACTGCAACGACAAGCGTACGCTGGCCAAATTCCAGACCACGGACAAAAGCAAGCCGGGCGTCTATGTGATGAACCAGGCCGAAGCGGCCGTCATCCAGAAGACCGAAGGCGGCGCCACGGATAAGTGGATCAAGTCCAAGGTCAACGACTATGGCGACAAGCTGGTCGACCAGTTCAGCAAGGAAGCGAAGGCGCTGGTGGCTGCCAACCCGCCGGGCTCGCACGCGCTGGAGAAGACCAACTGCGCGGATTACGAAAAGTACTTCACGCGTTACACGAAGGGCTCCGATCTCTATAAGGCGAAGAGCCGCAAGTAAAACCGCCTTCGGGCCGGTTATGGCGGGGCCGTCGCGGTGGCGGCGGCCCCGTTTCATTTTATGGCTTGATTCACCTGCTGATTGGGGATAGGCATGGATGGCTTTCTCGCATTTTCGTCCAAACTGAAAGAGTTGATCCACACGGTCCTCGGTTGGGTCTCCTCGGTCATTCTGTTGATCCTGACGCTCTTCGCCCTGCTGGAGATCGTGCGCCGCTATATTTTCGGCGTGGTTTTCGAATGGGGGCAGGACGGCATCATTGTCGGCATGGTCGCCGCGGTCGCGCTCTATTTCTGCGTGACCCAGGTGCGGCGCAGCCATCTGGTGATGAACGCGATCATCCAATTGCTGCATTCCCGCGGCCATTTGAAGGCGGTCGGGATCGCCAAGATCGTCGTCTCCGCCGGCATCGTGCTGTTTTGCGGTGCGATCGGCATCACCGGCTGGCCGACGTTGGAATACGCTTTCAACCGGGATCTCAGCACCTACAGCCTGCTCATTCCGCTCTGGCCGTTCTATCTGATTCTGATGGCCGGCTTTCTGCTCATGGCGCTTGTCGCGCTGCTTCAGACCGTCGAGGACATCATTAGCTTCGCCCGTGGCGAGTATCTCGACGCTGAGATGGAATTGACGACGGATGTTTGATCGGCGGCGGCTTATGGGGGCCGGTTCATGGTAGCGATCGCGCTTATTCTTTTTGCCTTTTTGTTTGTCGGGGTGCCGATCGGCATCTCACTCGCGGGTTCGACCGCGGTCATGGTGCTGTTTGACGACTTCCTGTCCTTCAGCACCCTGTTCGAAGCCTTCTTCAACTTCATCAGCAAGTACACGCTGATCGCCATCCCGTTCTTCATCTATGCCGGGTTCTTGATGGAACGGACCGGGCTGGTACGCGGGCTGTTCAATTTCGCCGACGCGCTGATCGGCTGGGTGCCGGGCGGTTTCGCCTATGCGACCCTGATCGCGGCGGTGCTATTCGGCGCCATTTCGGGCTCTTCCACCGCCATGGCGGCCGCGATGAGCGTCATCGCCTATCCGGAGATGATAAAGCGCGGCTATCCGAAATGGATGGCGGCCGGGGTGATTGCCTCGGCCGGCGGTATCGCCTTGCTGATCCCGCCGAGCATCACCCTAATCCTGTTCGGCGTGATCACCGAAATCTCGATTGTCGACCTGTTCTTCGCCGGGGTGGTGCCCGGCATCATGCTGGCGATCAGCGATGCGGTGATCATCGTGTCGGTGTCGATTTTCGTGGTCAAGCTGCCGGCCGGTACGTTCGAGTTGAAGAAAGTCTGGACGGCCTTTCTCGAGGCGCTGCCGGCCCTGCTGATGCCGGTGCTGGTGCTGGGTGGGCTCTATGGCGGGCTGTTCACGCCGACCGAGGCGGGCGCGGCGGCGGCCTGTTACGCGCTGGCCTATGGGGTGATCTTCAAGCGCGGGCCGTTCATCCGGGAACTGATGGATGTGACGCGGCGTTCCATGAACCTGACCGCCATCGTGTTTTTCCTGCTCGGCTGCGTCGGTATCTTCCAGTTCTTCCTGGCCAATATGGGCTGGCCGCAGGAGATCGCGTCCTGGGCCGGCGGTCTCGGCTTTACGAAATACACCTTCCTGTTCGCCCTGATGGCGAGCCTGCTGGCTCTCTCGATGTGGCTGACCGGTGTCGCCATCCTGGTGCTGACCGTGCCGATCTATTTCCCGGTCGCGCTGGAGCTGGGGGTCGATCCGATCCATCTCGGCATCCTGACCGCGCTCTGCATCGAA
>JAPPPC010000338.1 GCA_028817685.1 Rhodospirillaceae bacterium | reverse complement strand
ACATAGCCGCCGCGTCCGCGCCGTTCCGCGCCGCCCTTACACTGCATCAGGGCGCTATCGTGGTGGGTGTTGCCGTTCGACACGAACACCGCCTCGATCCCCGGCTCGCGCCGCACCAGCTCGATGCCGGCGACCTCGGTGTAGAACGACGTCGACTCCTCAAGGTCGCCGACGAACAGGTTCACATGACCGAGCCGGCGTGGCTTGAAACCGACCTTGGGCAGGTCGAGTGCTGGGCTGCCATCCATAGCGCTGCTCCCTATCCAATGTAACGAAAGGATAGGGCAACGGCGTTTACGCCGCAAAAGCCGCGCTGTTCGGCGGTGCTACTTCCGCTTTTTTTCCACCGTCGGGCCACCGGCTTCGCGCCAGGCGGGCATGCCGTCGCGCAGCTGGGCGACGTTGGTGATGCCCATATCTTTCAGCGCCTTGGCCGACAGGGCGGAGCGCGGGTTGCCGTTGCAGAACAGGACGTAGGTCTTGTCCTTGTCGCCGTAGATCTCGCGAAAATACGGGCTTTCCGGATCGAACCAGAATTCAATCATGCCGCGCGGTGCGTGGTGCGAACCTTCGATCGTGTCGCTTTTTTCCACCTCGCGGATGTCTCGCACATCGACGAAGACCAGGTCGCCATCATCCTTGCGGGCCAGCGCATCCTCACAGCTGATCGTGTCGAGTTCCGCCAAGGCCTCTTCGGCCATTTTCATGATGCCCATATCGTCCTCGTCTTTCCGGTTTGATCCTATTGTCTTCGCGGCGCCGCGGAGAATCCTGCGCGGCATCTATATCCTGGTCATCACATCCTGTGCAAACCACTCGATCTGCTCGTTCATCTCGGCCACGCTGTCGGCTGGGATCATCAGGGCGCAGCAATGGTCGACCCCGATCGACTTCAAATGCGCGATCTTTTCGATCACCGTGTCCGGCGATCCGACCAGGTTGGCGGTGACCTGCTGGCTCAAATCGCGGCCGGTATAGGCGAGCGATTTGCGGTGCGCGACGAGACCGCTCGCCATGTATTTCGCTTCCGCTTCCTCGTCCGTCTTGGCGAGCAGCAGGGAGAATTGCGGTGCAATCTCGACGATATCGCGTGGCCGCCCGGCTTCCTCGCTGCGGTCCTTGAGGATCCGGATCCGCTCTTCGAGTTCATTGCCCGGCCGCCAGCCGCCGAGCCAGCCATGGCCGTACCGCGCCGCGCGCTCGACCATCGCCATATTGTGGCCGCCGATGAACAGCGGGTAGGGGGCCTGCAGCGGCTTCGGATGCATCCGGATCGCGTCGAAGGCATAGTGCGGACCGTCGTGACTGGCCACCGGGTCCTGGATCAGTTTCAAAAAGGCTTCGATTCCTTCGTCCAGCATGTCCCCGCGCCGGGCCTTCCTTAGGCGCGGCGACAGCGCGGTGAATTCCTCGCGATAGGCGCCCAGCCCGACGCCCAGGATGAAACGGCCGCCGGACAGTCGGTCCAGGGTCGCCACCTGCTTGGCCAGAAAGACGGGTTCGCGCATGGGCATCACCAGTAGCGCGGTGCCGAGACGGATGCGCTCGGTTGCCTGGGCGCACATGGCCAGGGTGATCAGCGGCTCATAGAAGTTCGGTGCCGTATCGCCATGTAGTTCCGCGACATAGTTCTGCGTCGTGATGTGATCATTGCCCCAGACCGAGTCGTAGCCGAGCCGTTCGCAAAGCTGCGCTTGAGCGACGAAATCGGATGGGGCGGCGAAGGGAATCGGATACATAACCCCTTCGAACCCTGTCGACAGGCAGATGCTGAACTTCATGACCCTCCCCTTATTCCGAATTGTCCAGGGCTGCGGCCAGGGCGGCGGTCTGTGCCGGTGTTCGCATGGAGGCGAAGATCGGTGCGTTCAGCCCGGCTGCCCGGTACGCGTCGACTCGTTGCCGGAACGCGTCCGGCGTGCCGGCCGCGGCGTGTCGGTCAACGATATCGTCGGTGATCAGCGCTTCCGGTGTTTCGCTCGCACGAAGCTTCGGCTGATCCAATTGGCTTCCGGCCAGGGCGAGGTTGCGCGCGTGATGGTCGCCGCGCAGGACCGTCGCCAGGACACCCCGCACGCGGTCGCGGGCAAGGCCCTGGTCGCTATCCACCGACCCGTACACGAGCCCGCAGCGCCGGAATCCGGACGGTGGGTCACCGGCTTCGACCTGTTCCAGGCTCCATGCGATGAACTCAGGGGACGCGCCGGCCGACAGCAGCACCCCGTCCGCCGCGCTGCCGGCCAACCGCAGCATCTTCGGGCCGCTCGCGGCGAGCAGCAGCGGGACGGCGCACATTCCCGATCCGAGCGCGCGGCCGCTGATCGCAAACCGTTCGCCCTCGAAATCAACGGTCTCACCGGCGAACAGGCGGCGGCACAGCCCGAGCGCCTCGCGCATCGCGGCGAGGGGCTGCTCGGCCGTGACGCCCACGCTCGCCAGGTCCGCCGGCGCCCCGACGCCGAGGCATAGCGTCACCCGGCCGGGAAAGAACTCGTCCAGGGTCGCCGCCGCCATCGCCGCGTGCACCGGATGCATGACGTAAGGGCTGATGGCCACCAGCACGATGTCGAGTGTCGGGTGCCGGCCCAGCAGGACGCTTGCGGTCGTGATGGGGTCGCGCTGGAACAGATGGCAGGCGAGCCAGATCGACCCGACGCCGGCCTCGACCGCGGCGTCGGCTTTGGCCAGGACGGTGTCGACCGGTTCGCGCCCGTCGAAGGAGATGCTAGGGCCGGACAAGGCTTTCCACCGCGTCGATGATTTTGTGATAGCCGGTGCAGCGGCACAGATTGCCGTTCAAATGCCTTACGATTTCCTTGTGGCTGGGCGCCGGGTTGGCGTGCAGCAGCGCCTTGACCGACAGAATGAAGCCCGGCGTGCAGAACCCGCATTGCAGCGCGTTGTGGTCGAGGAAGGCCTGCTGTACAGGATCCAATCCATCCGGTCCGCCGAGCCCCTCGATGGTCGTGACCACCGCCCCGTCGATGTCGGCGGCCAGGGTGGTGCAACTGCTCACCGGTCTATCGTCCACCAGGACCGTGCAGGCACCGCAGATCTGCATATCGCAGGACCGCTTGGTGCCCCGTAACTGGCAGGCCTCGCGCAGAAAATCGATCAGCAGCGTGTTTGGCGCGACACGGGCCGTTTTCGCGTCGCCGTTCAGGGTAAAAGAGAGGTTGAGGGAGGCTGTCATCGCTGCAATGCCTCGCGGCACCCGGCGATGGCGCGCAACGCGACGGTTGCCGCCAGATGCCGCCTGTAATCCGCGCTGGCCTCTTCATCGTCTGCGATGTCGAGCGCGGCGATGTCTTGCGTAACCGCATCGTGCAATCTCGCATCCGCCGCTCCCGGTTCGGCATCGAGCAGCGATTGGGTCAGCGGTAAGGGCGCCGGGCGCGTTGCAACACCGCCGACCCAAATGCGTTCTGGTTGTCCTGGCGCGCCGAGGGCCGCCACCGCGCCGGCCACGGTCCGGGGACCGAAGACGATCCGCTCGTATCGCACCCTCCGCTCGGGAAGCGGAATATCGA